>CAYVYD010000038.1:8738-13036 GCA_964454415.1 uncultured Hyphomicrobiaceae bacterium
CACTCCCCGCCTCTTGCTTACATTCCCTGTCGCGGATCCGCTGCGCGGCTCCACTCCCCGCCTCTTGGTTGTCATGCCCGGGCTTGTCCCGGGCATCCAATAGGGCGGCGCGGGCAGCACCGGGCGGCGCGGGAAACGGGCGCCGGCCCGGCCGGTGCCTCAATTCGTCTGCTTGAGCGAGACGATGTATTCGGCGAGGTCGCCGAGCTCGTCGCGGCTGAGCTGGATCGTCGGCATCGGGTGCTTGGGCAGCGTGATCGCCGTGACGATGGCCGCCCGCGTCTGGCCGGGCATGTCGGCGATCTCTTTGAAGCTCGGCACGTCGGCGGGGACGCTCTTGCGCTCGGCCGTGTCGAGCCCCGTCAGGTGGCAGTTGACGCAGAGCTTGCCGGCGAGCGCCGCGCCCGAGGCCGCGTCGGGCTGGCCCGGCACCTTCTGCGCTTGGGCCGGCGCCGCGGCCACGATGAGCGCCAGCGCGAAGGCGAAGGCCGCCGGCGCGACCAAACCCGATATCTTGATTGGAAATCCCGCCCGCCGCGTCATCGCCATCGCTCTCCCCTTGGGTTGAGCGACGATTTGTAGCCGCGGCGGGCGCGCGGGGCAATGGAGGGGGATTGGATTGATGTTGGAGTGGAGGCAAATCCGCGGAGTGGATTAAGCGCCAGTACGTGAAGCAAGCGGCAACACGGATATTCACAGCAATTCCATCTTGAGAACAAAAATAGAACTCTTATAATGGTCTGGATGATTTTGCTCGGCGAATCGCTTTAGGTGTTTTACTGGGGCCTTTAATCACGGTGGGTCGACGAAGGGGAGGCGGATGTGATGGAAGATCTGATGCGAACCCACCGGGGGCATTTTGGCACCATTCTCATCGACCCACCTTGGCGCTTCACCAATAGGACCGGCAAGGTCGCTCCTGAGCATGGGCGATTGCATCGGTATCGCACCATGAGCATGGAGGAGATTGCCGCGCTGCCGGTGGGAGAGTTGGCTCAACCAAAAAGCCATCTCTATCTGTGGTGCCCAAACGCTCTGCTACCAGACGGCCTCAAACTCATGGAACAATGGGGCTTCACCTATAAGACCAATGTGGTGTGGTACAAGGTGCGGAAGGATGGGGGGCCCGATGGTCGAGGCGTCGGCTTTTATTTCAGGAACGTGACGGAGCTTGTCCTGTTCGGAGTGAAGGGGAAGCTGCGGACCTTGGCCCCCGGCCGCCGCCAGACGAACATCATGGTTCATCGAAAACGCGAACATTCCAAAAAGCCTCCGACTCTCTACCAGATTGCCGAAGAATGCAGCCCCGGACCGTTCATGGAGTTGTTTGCGCGAGAGCGGCGCGAAGGTTGGCATCAGTGGGGCGATCAGGTGGATAGCTATGAAAAGTCCCGTAACCGCTATCGCGGTTACGATTGGGACTGGAGTGATGTCCACGAAGAGTCGGCCCTGTAGGTGAGCGGCTATGCCGCTCATTTTCCAGAAGCTCCGCGATGCTGGCTTCGATGTCAGGATCACCTATCACGCCGACGCAATTCTTCACGAGCATTTCCCCGAAGCCATCGAGGAATTGGAACGACTTTTCCTCGATATCGAAATTCCCGTTGAGGAACTCATTCAAAGTAGTGGAGGTGAGGCTAAGATTACCCAACGTCTCCGGAGGGCACTGCAAGAAATTGGCTGGAAAAAAGCGAATTTTCAGGTGGAGAAGAAGATTAATGATCGAACAATATTCGCTCAGTCGCACGAGGTGGATCATACCAAATCGTTTGAAAACGGAACGATCGCTCTCGAGATTGAATGGAACAACAAAGATCCGTTCTTTGATCGCGATTTAGAGAATTTCAACCGTCTGCACGCCGATGGCGCCATCAATATCGGCGCAATCATCACCCGCGGAGAGTCGCTACAGGAGGGTTTGGAGTCGGCAATCAGGTCGCACGCTATTGCGCATAACGTGAATGCTTATGACGATTTGAAGCACTTGGGCGTCAGTCCGACGGCGCGTCAGCAGAATGCCGTGGAAAGGCTCATGCGAGGTGACTCAAGGTCCTTCGCGGAGGCGTGGGCCAAGGCGTTCATTTCCGACAAATTTGGAGCCGCCACCAAGCATTGGAGCAAGCTGGCAGCGCGGCTAGATCGGGGCGTTGGCAGTCCATGTCCCTTGCTCGCCATCGGCATTCCAATGTCCTGCATCACAGGACCTTCGCCAGATAGTTAGGGATGGACGGCTAATTGCTGCACCCTCAATGCGCGTTGGCGAACGCCCGCGCCGAGAACACCGTCAGCGCCATGATCTGGATGTCGAAGAGCAGCGACCAGTTGTCGATGTAATAGAGGTCGTGCTCGACGCGGGCGCGAATCTTGGCCTCGGTGTCGGTGGGGCCGCGGTGGCCGTTCACCTGCGCCCACCCCGTTATCCCGGGCTTGACGTTGTGGCGCCGCGCGTAGCGCGCGACGCGCCGCTCGAACTCGGTGTGGTGGGCGAGCGCGTGCGGCCTGGGTCCCACGATCGACATCTCGCCCTTGAGCACGTTCCAGAGCTGGGGCAGCTCGTCCAAATTCCAGCGGCGAAGAAAACGGCCAAGCGGCGTAATGCGTGGGTCGCTGGCCTTGGCCTGGCGGATCTTGGGACCGTCTTCGGTGCAGCGCATGGTGCGGAACTTGAGAATCCGGAAGGTCTCCTGGTTGAAGCCCGCGCGCCGCTGGCGGAAGAAGACGGGGCCTCGGCTCTCGAGCTTTATTGCCACCGCGATCGCGGCGAAGAGCGGCGAGAGCAGGGCGAGGCCGAGGGTGGCGCAAACGAGGTCGAGGGCGCGTTTGCCGGCCTGCTCGAGCGCCGAGAGCGGCGGGCGCGCCAGCGCCAGCCCGGCGGCGTTGCCGATCCGCCAGAGATGAATGTCGCGGTAGCGTTCGAGCACCCGGGCCGGGCCCAGATTGATCGCCGCCGGCGTCGTCAGGAACGCGTCGGCGCAGGCGGCGAGCGTCTCGCTCTCGCCCCAGGGAACGAGCAGGAACACCTCGTCCACCTTGAGTCGGCGGGCCTCCTCCACCGCGCGCGCGAGCGCCGCCTCGAAGCGGCCCGCCTCGTGGCCCCCTTTGGCGCAGGCCGCCCCCGTCCGGGGCAGCGCCACCGCGCCCGCCACCAGCAGGCCGTGGGTCTCGGGCGCCAGGCGCGCGGGGAAGGCCGCCACCTCGTGCGCGTCGCCCACCAGCAGCGCCCGGCGGCTCATCAGCCTGCCCGCCGCGAAGCCCGAGGCGACCGCTTGGCCGAGCCCCGCGCGCAACAGCGTGACGCCGGCCAGGCCCGCGAAATAGAACAGGATCACCGCGCCCCGCGAATAGACGCCGCTCGCCTTGGCGAGGAACGCGCTCGCCAGCAGCGCGAAGAAGGCGGCGTTCCAGACCAACAAGATCCGCGCGACCGGCAGCCGCGAGGCGGCGAGCGCCTGGACACCGTATCGGCCCTGAAGCGCCTGGGTCGCGACGTAGAACAGCGCCACCAGCGCGCCGACCCGGGCATAGTTGGCGACGACGCCGAGCTCGTCATAGGCGGCGATGTGGTAGAGCGCGCCCGAGGCGAGCGCGAGCGCCACGATGAGGCAAGCGTCGGCGAGCCCCGCGAGGCTCGAGAAGCCGAGGCCGAGCTTCAGCCTCCGCGTCGCCCGCCGGCTCGCCGGCTCGAAGGGGAGGCGGCGCCCGGCGCTCCGCGCGCTCCTGGCGCTCCTCAAAGGGTGGGTGAGCTGCGTCATGTCCTCAAGTCAACGGCTCGGAACGCCCGCGGCCGGAACGCGTCATCGGCGCGCGGATTGCTGCGCGCTCCCGGTCGCCTTCGGTCCCGGGGTTCCATCCGACCTCAAGCCATCTAGCGTGCGGGGAAGGGACCCCTCAATCGTCTTCGCGGATTCACCTTAACGCGCGCTTTGGTGTGAGGGCGGACGCGTAATTCGCTAGGAGTGATGCCGGGATGGTCGCCGGCGGCCCTCGTCTCCCTCAGCCGAATAAAGCCGCGCGCGACGCATGAACGCCTTCCCCGGCGGGAAGGGTTCGAGGCCGGGAGAAGCCCGATGTCGAGGCGTGAATTGTCGAAACGCGAGTTGACGAAGCGCCGGCCGCCGAAGCGCGTCAATGGGCGCGGCGGGGGGCGCGGCGAGGGGCGGGGCAAGCGCGCGCTCGCCACCGGCGTCACCGGTCAGGACGGCGCCAATCTGGCGCGCCTGCTGCTCGCCAAGGGCTACGAGGTGCACGGCATCAAGCGCCGCTCCTCCTCCTTCAACACCGGCCGCATCGACGACATC
>CAYVYD010000039.1:0-12873 GCA_964454415.1 uncultured Hyphomicrobiaceae bacterium
AAATGACCATCGCATTGCTGCTCGCGGTCTCGATCTCGAGCGGGTTGAGCCAGGCGATCCTGGGGCAGAGCTTCTTCCATTGGCAGCTCGGCACGCGCGGCTTGTTCCTGCAGGAGGGGCCTCACAAGTCGATCGTGCGGAGCCTGCGGGTGCGCGACTTCATGACGCCCCTCGATCCCGACGACACCCCCGACCGCCCCGAGGCCGATGGCGAAACTCCCTGGCTGACGCCCAACGACACCATCGAGGCGGCGCTGCAGGCGTTGGACGCCGCCGACGAAAACCGGATCGTCGTCGTCGCCAGTGCGCACGACATGACGCCGGTGGCCTGGGCCGAGCACGTCGACGCGCTCAGCGCGTTGAACGGCGCGTTGATCGAGGCGCACGAGGAACACCACCGCTGACGATCCGGCCACCCCACCCCATATTCCGCTTTGAACAGGAATGGCGGTGCTATAGTTCAGGCTCAATGCAAGGGATTCGCGACAATCAGGCTGCCGACCTGGCCCAGTCCGGCGCGGCGGGCGAAGGCAAGCCGCTGTCGGAGCGCGCCCGCGCGCACGTGCCCTATATGGAGGCGCTCAATCCCGAGCAGCGCGAGGCGATCGAGGCCCTCGATGGGCCGGTACTGGTGCTGGCCGGCGCCGGCACCGGCAAGACGCGGGTGCTGACCACGCGCATCGCGCATATTCTCTCCTCCCACAGGGCGCGGGCCGGCGAGATCCTCGCCGTCACCTTCACCAACAAGGCGGCACGCGAGATGAAGGCCCGCGTCGGCCGCCTGATCGGCGGCGTGGTCGAGGGTATGCCGTGGCTCGGCACGTTCCACGCCATCGGCGTCAAGATCCTGCGCCGGCACGCCGAGCTCGTCGGCCTGCGACCGGGCTTCACGATCCTCGACACCGACGATCAGATCCGTCTGCTGAAGCAGCTGATCCGGGCCGAGAACATCGACGAGAAGCGTTGGCCGGCGCGCCAGCTCGCTTCCTTCATCGACGGCTGGAAGAACCGGGGCCTAACCCCCGACAAGGTGCCCGACGGCGAAGCCTTCGCCTTCGCCAACGGCAAGGGCAAGGATCTCTACCGGACCTATCAGACGCGGCTGAAGGACCTCAACGCCGCTGATTTCGGCGACCTGCTGCTCGAATGCCTGCGCCTGTTCCAGGAGCATCCGGACGTGCTGGAGAGCTATCAGAGGCGCTTCTCCTACATGCTGGTCGACGAGTATCAGGACACCAACGTCGCCCAGTATCTGTGGCTGCGCCTGCTCGCCCAGGGCGGCGGCAATGTCTGCTGCGTCGGCGACGACGATCAGTCGATCTATGGCTGGCGCGGCGCCGAGGTCGACAACATCCTGAGGTTCGAGCAGGACTTCCCCGGCGCCCGGGTGATCCGGCTCGAGACCAACTACCGCTCGACCGGCCATATCCTTGCCGCCGCCTCGGGGCTGATCGCCCATAACGAGGGCCGGCTCGGCAAGACGCTGCAGACCGAGGCCGGCGCCGGCGAGGGCATGAAGGTGAAGCTGCGGGGTTGCTGGGACGACGAGGAGGAGGCGCGCGTCGTCGGCGAGGACATCGAGCAGCTTCAGCGCAAGGGCCACAAGCTCAACGACATCGCCATCCTGGTGCGCGCCAGCTTCCAGATGCGCGCCTTCGAGGACCGCTTCGTCACCCTCGGGCTCGACTACCGGGTGGTGGGCGGCCCGCGGTTCTACGAGCGCCAGGAGATCAGGGACGCCATCGCCTATCTCGACGTTGTGATGAACCCGGCCAACGACCTCAAATTCGAACGCATCTTCAACACGCCGAAGCGGGGTCTGGGCGACGCCACGCTGGCACTGCTGCACGAGCACGCGCGCGCCCAGGGCATCCCCCTCACCCAGGCCGCGCGCGCGGTGGTCGAGACCGAGGATCTGAAACCCCGGGCGCGCGGCACGCTTGCCGAGTTGCTGAAGCGGTTCGAGCGCTGGCGGGAGCTGGCGGAGACCATGGCGCATACCGAGCTCGCCGAGCTGGTGCTCGACGAATCGGGCTACACTGCGATGTGGCAGGCCGACCGCTCGCCCAAGGCCGAGGGCCGGCTCGACAATCTGAAGGAGCTGATCCGGTTCATGGAGGAGTTCCCGGGGCTCGCCGAATTCCTCGAGCACGTCTCGCTGGTGATGGACAGCGAAAGCGACGAGGGCAACGACAAGGTCAGCCTGATGACCCTGCACAGCGCCAAGGGGCTCGAATTCGACACCGTGTTCCTGGCCGGCTGGGAAGAGGGCCTGTTTCCCCATCAGCGCCACCTGGACGAGGCGGGCCAGTCGGGGCTCGAGGAGGAACGCCGCCTCGCCCATGTAGGCCTCACCCGTGCCAAGAAGCAGGTCAAGATCACCTTCTCCCAGAACCGCCGGATGCACGGCCTGTGGCAGACGGCGATTCCCTCCCGCTTCATCGACGAGCTGCCCGAGCCCCACGTGGAGGTGGCGGAAACCGCCCATTCCTATGGCGGCTACGGCATGAGCCGGTTCGACGAGCAGGCGTCCCCCTTCTCGGGCCAATACGACACGCCCGGCTGGCAGCGGGCGCAGCGGCGCCACAGGCGCGGCCACCAGCCCAAGCGCGGGCCGATCACCATCGAGGGCGAGCTCGTCGCCTCGAGTGCGGCGCCTGGCACGGGACTCGCGGTGGGCGAGCGCGTGTTCCATCAGAAATTCGGCTATGGCGCGATCCGCACCATCGACGGCAACAAGCTGATCGTCGATTTCGACAAGGCGGGCCGCAAGCGGGTGCTCGACTCCTTCGTCGAGCGGCCCTAGGCATCCCTCGCCCCCGACGCGATCGATGGCGGCGTCGAAACAACCCACGATCCTGGTGGTCGGCGCCGGCCCGGTGGGGCTGACGGCCGCGGTCGAGCTTACCAGGCGCGGCTTCGAGCCCCGCGTCATCGATCAGGGCGAGGGTCCGGCGATCGAATCACGCGCGCTCGCGGTCAACCCCCGCAGCCTCGAGATCCTGGAGCCCAGCGGCGCGAGCGCACGGATGCTGGCCAAGGGGCTCAAGATAGCACGCCTCAACTTCTGGGAATGGCCGCGGCTCGTCTTCACGGTGCCCGTCAGCCGGCTCGACCACCGCTTCAACTTCATCCTGGCGCTGCCGCAGGACGACACCGAGCGGGTGCTGATCGACCGGCTGGAGGAGATGGGGGGCGCGGTCGAATGGGGGAGCGCGCTCACCGGCCTCGACGCATCGCCCGGCGGCGCGCGCGCCACGATCGAAAGGGGCGGCAGGACCGAAACGCTCGAGGCCGACATCTTGATCGGCGCCGACGGCGCGCACAGCCGCGTGCGCAAGGCGCTCGGCATCGGCTTCAGCGGCGATACGGATGATGAGGATTTCGGGCTGGCCGACGCGATCCTCTCAGGCCCGGTCCACGAGGACGAGGTCAACGTGTTTCGCGTCGAGCAAGGGATCTTCGCGATGATTCCGGCGGGCCATGGGCGCTTCCGCCTGGTCGCCAATCAGCCGGACGTGCTGGGTGCCGTGCCGGAGCGCTACACGGTCGAGAAGGTCGCCTGGCAGTCGCGTTTCCGGATCTCCTACCGCCAGGTCGAGACCTACCAGAAGGGGAGCGTCTTCCTGGCGGGCGACGCCGCGCACATTCACTCTCCCGTCGGCGGGCGCGGCATGAATCTCGGCATCGAGGACGCCGCAACGCTCGCCTGGCTGATCGAGACCGGGCGCACCCAGGAGTACACGCAGCGCCGGCGCCCGGTGGGCGCGCATGTGCTGCGCCAGACCGACGCTCAGACCAGGCTGATGACCTCGCGGGGCGTCTTCGCGACCTTTCTGCGGCGGCGGGTGGCACCCTTCCTGCTCGAGCGCGATTTCGTGCTCAAGCGGCTGTTGCCGGAAATGGCGGGGCTCGCGGCGGCGCCCCCCGAATGGCTATGAGCGCCGTCCTTCCATGGCCGCCGGCGCCCCCATGACGGCGACCCATCGCGTGACCATTCCGTTGCACGGGGCCGATGACGCCCGACGCACCGCCGATCTGCTCTCGGAACTGCTTTGGCCGCCGGCCGACGCCGTCGGGCTCCGCGAAACCAGGGACGGGCTGTGGCGGGTCGATGCCTATTTCGCGCTGCCGCCGCGCCGGGATCAGCTCGAGCGCTTCCTGCGCGAGACCTGCGGGCTCGCGGCCTCACCGCCATTCGCCATCGAGGAGCTTGCCCCCACCGATTGGGTCGCCGCCTCGCAGGCTGCCCGGCCGCCCGTCGCCGCCGGCCGCTTCATCGTGCACGGCGCCCACGACCGGCAACGCGTTGGGCACCGCCGCTGGGCGATCGAGATCGAGGCGGGCCAGGCCTTCGGCACCGGTCATCACGGCAGCACAGCGGGATGCCTTGCCGCCATCGACCGAGTGACGCGGCGTGCCCCTCCACGGCGCGCCCTCGACGTCGGCACCGGATCGGGCGTGCTAGCGGTGGCGCTGGCCAAGGCGGGCTGTCCTCGAGTGCTCGCCTGCGACAACGATCCCCTCGCCGTCGCCGCGGCCCGCCAGGCGGTCAAGGAGAACGGCGTGGCGTCCAGGGTGCGCGCCAAAGTGGCGAGCGGCCTCGGCCATCGCCTGATCGGCAACCGCGCGCCCTACGACCTCGTCGCCGCCAACATCCTCGCCCGCCCGCTCGCCGGCCTAGCCGGTGCCATCGCCCGGCATACGCGGCCGCGCAGCGTGGTGGTGCTCTCCGGCCTGCTCGACGCCCAGTCGGGTCCGCTCGCCGCCCGCTACCGGGCGCATGGCTTCGCCCTCGCGGACCGCGTCAGGATCGGCGATTGGACGACGCTGGTGCTGCGGCGCCATTGATCGCGCCCCTTCGCCGCCTTAGGGTCTCGTCTCCAACATGTTCCAGAACTTCGACGACATCACCGATTCCAGCCTGGGGCCAGAGCGCATCGCGCTTTTGCGGGCCGAGCTCAAGCGCCGCAAGCTCGACGGCGTGCTGGTGCCGCGCTCCGACGAACATCAGAACGAATATGTCCCGGCATCCGCGGAGCGGCTGGCGTGGCTCACCGGCTTTTCCGGGTCGGCCGGGCTGGCGGTGGTGTTGCTGGGCAAGGCGGCGCTCTTCGTCGACGGCCGCTACACGCTTCAGGCGCGAGAGCAAGTCGACGTCAAGACGATCGAACCCCTCCAGGTCCCCGAAACCAGGCCCGGCGACTGGCTCCAGAAGAACGTCAAGAAGGGGAACAGGATCGGCTACGACCCGATGCTGCACACCATCGAGGCGACCGAGCGGATGGAACGGGCGATGGACAGCAAGGGGGCGACGCTGGTTCCGCTCGAGACCAATCCCGTGGACGCGGTCTGGGGGGACCGGCCCACCCCGCCAAGCGCGCCGGTGACGCCCCACCCCCTCGACTATGCGGGCGTGCCGGCGGCCCGCAAGATCAAGGATCTGCAGAAGGCGCTCAAGGACGACAAGTGTGACGCCGCCGTGCTCACGCTGCCCGAGTCGATCGCCTGGATGCTCAATATCCGCGGCCACGACGTGCCCCATGTGCCGCTGCCGCTGAGCTTCGCCATCCTGTTCGCCAGCGGCCGCCCGCAGCTCTTCATCGCGCCCAAGAAGATCGGCGACAACGTGCGCGGCGTCATCGAGGAGGTGGCCGAGCCGCGCGCGCCGGCCGAGCTCGAGGGCGCGCTGCAGGCGCTCGGCAAGATCAAGGCGCGGGTACGGCTCGACCCGCGATGGACGGCCCGCTGGTTCAAGGACGTGCTCGAGGAGGCCGGCGCGACAATCGTGCGGGGGAGCGACCCCTGCCTGCTGCCGAAGGCGATGAAGAACAAGGTCGAGATCGCAGGCGCGCGGACGGCGCATGAGCGCGACGGCGCCGCCGTCTGCCGGTTCCTCGCCTGGCTCGACGCCCACGCGCCGAAGGGCGAGGTGGACGAGATCGCCGCCGCCCGCAAGCTCGAATCGCTGCGCGCCGAGACGGGCGAGCTCAAGGATCTGAGCTTCGACACCATCTCCGGCGCGGGGCCGAACGGGGCGATCGTCCATTACCGGGTGAGCCGGGCGAGCAACCGCAAGCTCAAGCCGGGCGAGCTATATCTCGTGGATTCGGGCGCGCAATATCTGGATGGCACCACCGACATTACCCGAACGGTCGCGATCGGCCGGCCGAACGGCGACATGAAGCGCCACTTCACCCTGGTGCTGAAGGGCCACGTCGCGATCGCCACGGCGCGCTTCCCGAAGGGGACGCGAGGACAGGATCTCGACCCCCTGGCGCGGGCGGCGCTGTGGCAGGCGGGGCTCGACTTCGACCACGGCACCGGCCACGGGGTCGGGAGCTATCTCTCGGTCCATGAGGGGCCGCAGCGCATCTCGCGGCTGGGCGCTGCCGCGCTGGAGCCCGGCATGATCTGCTCCAACGAACCCGGCTATTACCGCGAGGGCAAATACGGCATCCGCATCGAGAACCTGGTGCTGGTGACCCCGCCCGCCAGGATCAGGGGGGGCGAGCGCCCGATGATGGGGCTCGAGACATTGACGCTCGCGCCCATCGACACCCGGCTCGTGGATACCGGCTTGCTGCTGCCGCACGAGCGGGCCTGGCTCGATGCCTATCACGCCCGCGTCCACTCCGTCATCGCCCCCCTGCTCGAGGGCGAGGACCGCGCCTGGCTGGAGGCGGCGACGGCGGCGCTGGATTAAAGGGCTGGGATATCCCGGCTAGGCTTCTCCGATCAGTTCGAACCAGGCGTCCTCGTCGAGCACGGCGAGGCCCAGCTCCTCGGCCTTCTTGAGCTTGGAGCCGGCGCCGGGACCGGCAACGACGTAGTCGGTCTTGGCCGAGACCGAGCCAGCGACCTTGGCGCCAAGGCGCTCGGCCCTGGCCTTGGCCTCCGAGCGCGACATGCGCTCCAGCGTGCCGGTGAAGACCACCGTCTTGCCGGCCACGGGCGAGTCCACCGCCTCGGCCTCGTAGGGAAGCGGCGTAATTTGGGCGAGCAGCTCGTCGATGACCTCGATATTGTGATGCTCGGCGAAGAACTCGACGACGGCGTTGGCCACCACCTCGCCGATGCCGTTGATGTTGTCGAGATCGGCGAAGGCCTCGCCGTCGCGGTCGACCGCCTCGACCATCGCGGCGCGGAAGTTCTCGAAGGTGCCGTAGCTCCGCGCCAGGATGCGCGCGGTGGTCTCCCCCACATGGCGAATGCCGAGCGCGTAGATCAGCCGGTCGAGCTCGATCTCGCGCCGCGCTTCGATCGCGGCGAACAGGTTCGAAACCGACTGCCTGCCCCATCCTTCCTTGTCTTCGAGCTTCTCCTCGGAGACTTCGTCGCGGGCCTGGAGGGTGAAGATGTCGGCCGGCTTGGTGACCCGCCCGTCCTCGAAGAACGCCTCGATCTGCTTTGAGCCGAGGCCATCGATGTCGAAGGCGTCGCGCGAGACGAAATGCTTCAGGCGCTCGACCCTCTGGGCCGGGCAGATGAGGCCGCCGGTGCAGCGGCGCACCGCGTCCTCCTTGCCGGTCTTAGGGTTCACCTCGCGCACCGCGTGGCTGCCGCAGGCCGGACAGCGGTCGGGAAAACGATATGGTTTCGTGCCCTTGGGGCGGTTTTCCTTAACCACGCCCAGAACCTGGGGAATGACGTCGCCGGCGCGCTGGATGACGACCGTGTCGCCCTTGCGCACGTCCTTGCGGGCGATCTCATCCTCGTTGTGGAGGGTGGCGTTCTTGATCACGACCCCGCCGACGGTAACCGGCGCCAGCTTGGCCACGGGGGTGAGCGCGCCGGTGCGGCCGACCTGGATTTCGATGTCGTTGAGCAGCGTCGTCGCCTTCTCGGCCGGGAATTTGTGGGCGACGGCCCAGCGCGGCGAACGCGAGACGAAGCCCAGGCGGTCCTGCCAGTCAAGGCGGTTGACCTTGTAGACGACGCCGTCGATGTCGTAGCCGAGCGTCGCGCGCCTGGCCTCGATGTCGTGGTAGGCCGCGAGCATCTCCTCGGCGCCGGCGGAAAGGCGCATCAGCGGATTGACCGGGAAGCCCCAGCGCTCGAAGGCCCGGGCCACGCCCATCTGGCTATCGGCGGGAAGCCCGCTCGCCTCGCCCCAGGCGTAGCCGAAGAATTTGAGCGGCCGGGAGGCGGTCACCTTGGGGTCGAGCTGGCGGAGCGAGCCGGCCGCTGTGTTGCGCGGATTGACGTAAGTCGGGAGGCCTGCCTTTTCCTGACGTTCATTGAGCTCCTCGAAGGCGGCGTGGGTCATGTAGATCTCGCCGCGCACCTCGAAGCGCGCGGGGAAATCCTTGGCGGCGACGCGCTTGGGAACATCGGCGATGGTCTTGACGTTGGCGGTGACGTTCTCGCCCTCGTAGCCGTCGCCCCGGGTCGCGCCCAGGACCAGATTGCCGTGATCGTAGGTGAGCGCGATCGAGAGCCCGTCGATCTTGGGCTCGGCCGTCACCTCTATTTTCTCCTCCGGGCCGAGGCCGAGAAAGCGGCGGACGCGGTTCAGGAAATCGACCACTTCGTCGTCGTCGAAGACGTTGCCGAGCGAGAGCATCGCCACCTTGTGGGTGACCTTGGCGAATTGCTCCGAGGGCGCGGCGCCAACGCGCAGGCTGGGCGAGTCCGGGCGCACCAGATCGGGGAACCGGTCCTCGATCGCCCGGTTGCGCGCCCGCAGCGCGTCGTACTCGGCGTCGCTGACCTCGGGCGCGTCCTGGCGGTAGTAGAGCTCGTCGTGATGGG
Organism: uncultured Hyphomicrobiaceae bacterium; assembly: GCA_964454415.1. Taxonomy (GTDB): domain Bacteria; phylum Pseudomonadota; class Alphaproteobacteria; order Rhizobiales; family Methyloligellaceae; genus JAJFHN01. The sequence goes on from CAYVYD010000039.1 coordinate 8,755, forward strand.
TGATCTCCCTTGCCAGACGCTCGAGCTCTTGCTCCGCCTCGGCCGCGCTCAACTCGTCGACCGGCTTGAGGTCGGCGGCCTTGCTCACGCGCGCCGCTCCATCAGGCGCTCGGCCGCCGCGCGGGCCTCGTCGGTCACCGTCTGGCCGGCGAGCATACGGGCGATCTCCTCCCGCCGCGCCTCGCTCTGGAGCAGGGCGACGCGGGTCACTACCGCGTCTCCCTCGCCCGCGGCAAGCGCTTCCTTGGTGATCCGCAGGTGACGGCCCGCCTGGGCGGCGACCTGGGGCGCGTGGGTGACGGCGAGCACTTGCAAATCATGGGCGAGGCGGGCCAGGCGTTCGCCCATCGCGGCCGCGGTCGCGCCGCCGATCGCGGTGTCGATCTCGTCGAAGATCAGCGTCGGCGCGCTGCCGCGAGCCGCCAGAACCACCTTGAGCGCCAGCATGAAACGCGACAGCTCCCCGCCCGAGGCCACCTTCATCAGCGGGCCCGGCGCGGTGCCCGGATTGGTGCGAACCCAGAAGGCGACGCGGTCGAGGCCTGAGGGTCCGGCTTCCACGGGATGGAGCGTCTCGACCTTCGTCGTGAACTCGGCCCTTTCGAGTTTCAGCGGCGCCAGCTCCCGGTTGACCGCTTTATCGAGTTCGGCGGCGGCCGAAATCCTCTTTGCGCTCAGATCCCCGGCGGCCTGCAAGTAGGCCGCGTGAGCCTCATCAGCAGCTTGGCGAAGCGCTGACAAGCGTTCTTCGCCCGCATCCAACGTTTCGAGCTCGGCCTCGAAACGCGCGATCAAGTCCGCCAAATCATCCACCTGAACCTTGTGCTTGCGGGCAAGCGCGCGGAGCGCGAACAGGCGCTCCTCAGCTTCTTCCAACTCGCGCGGCTCGAAGGTGGTCTGGCGCAGCGCCGTCTCGACCGCCGCGCGCGCCTCGCTGGCTTCCGTCAGCACGCGCTCGATGGCGGCGGCAACCTGTTCCAACACCATGCCGGCAGTCTCTCTTTGGCGCTCGAGCTTGCGGAGCGCCGCGCTCAACCGCGCCTCCGCGGTGCCCTCGCCCGAGAGCGCGGCCAAGGCCTCGTCGAGATCGGCCGTGATCTTCTCGGCGTGCATCATCAGCGTGCGGCGCTCCGCCAAGGCGCTTTCTTCACCCGGTTGCGGCTCCAGCGCGCGAAGCTCTTCAAGGGAGTGCTCCAGAAAATCCCTATTTTCCCGAACTTGCGCCAAGTGCACCTCGTGCTCCTGCGCATCCTCCAGCGCACCCCGCCAGATGTGATAGCGCTCCGCGAGCGCCGCCGCCTCGCCGCTCAAGCAGCCATAGGCATCGAGCAAATCGCGGTGCGCGGCGGCGTCGGTGAGCGCGCGATCGTCGTGCTGCCCGTGAATTTCCACCAGCATCGCCCCCACCCGGCGCAGCAACTGCACGCTCACCGCATCGTCGTTGATGAAGGCGCGGCTGCGCCCGTCGGGCGACTGAGTCCGGCGCAGCACCAGTTGCGCTCCGGGCTCGACATCTAAGTCGCTTTCGGCGAGAAGCCGGTAGACCGGATGGCCGGGATCGGGATCGAACACCGCCGTCACCTGGCCCTGTTCGGCGCCCGCGCGCACCAGCGTGGCGTCGCCGCGCGCACCAAGCGCGAGCGCGAAGGCATCCAGCAGGATCGACTTGCCGGCGCCGGTCTCGCCGGTCATGACGCTGAGCCCCGAGCCGAAGTCGAGCTGCAAACGATCGATCAGGACGATGTCGCGAATGGTGAGCGCGGCTAGCATGGCGGGCGCTTCAGAAGGGGTTGATGCGTCCCCATGTCCGGCTGATCCAGGAGCCTTCGCTTTCCTTGGGCTCCAGGCCGCTGCCTTGAAGAAGCTTGTAGGCGGGTGGATACCATTTGCTGTCCGGAAAGTTGTGGCCGAGCACGGCGGCCGCGGTTTGCGCTTCGTTGGCGATTCCAAGCGCCATATAGGCTTCGGTCAAGCGCAATAACGCCTCTTCAACATGGGCGGTGGTCTGGTACTCGGTGACGACGGTCCGGAACCGGTTGATGGCCGCCAGGTAGTTGTCCTGCTTGAGATAATAGCGCCCGATGTCCATTTCCTTCGCCGCGAGCAGGTCCTGAACGATCTTAATGCGATTCTTGTCGGTCTCGGCATAGCGCGAATCTGGATAGCGGCTGACCACGACCTTGAGCGCGTCGAGCGCCTTCTTGGTTCGCGTCTGGTCGCGCTTGGGATCCTTGATCTGATCGTAATAGGAGCTGGCGATGATGTGGTGGGCGAGTGCGGTTTCCTTGGTTCCGGGATGCAGCGTGTTATAGCGCTCGGCGGCGCCGATGGCGTCGCTGTAGTCGCCCGCCTTGTAATGGGCCCAGGCCGACATGACGATGGCGCGACGGGCCAGCGGCGAATAGGGGTGATCGCGGTCGACCTCCTCGAACTTCTTGGCCGCATCCTTGTAGCTGCGGTCATCGAGAAGCTTGTCGGCCTCGGCGAAGATGGTCTCCGGCGGATCGGGGTTCGTGATGCCGGCCACGTCGGCGTCCGAGGAGGCGCAGCCGCTCAACACAAGCACGCCCGCAACGAGCAGCCCAAGGGCGGCAGACTTGATCATCCGGCCGATCACGGCATCGAACCTCTGCTCAGTTATCCGCATCAGGGTTTCGTCGTCGCGGCAGGAATCCATCCCCTAACCGACCGACAGTCCCGCATCGATCCGCCGCCGCGGCCGGGCCGGCTCGGCGGCACTGCGAGGGCTGACCAAGGCGCAATCCACACCCAAATCACCTTATACCCCAGTTGCGCGGCGCTGCGGCATTGGAACAATTCGATTGTGGTGATTTTGTGCCTGCCGCTCGCGACGCGGCGTACCGGCGCGGGCCCATGGCGGAGCCAGCCGATTCTACCGGATTGTGGCTTTGCGACGGGCGCCGGCGCGGCTAGGTGCGATCGGCGGCGTAGCTGGCGGCGGCAAGCCCCACATTGAGTTCGCCGTGGCCGGTTTCCACCGGACGCGCGGCCTCGACCGCCTCCCAGGCAGCGCGGTCCGCGAACAGCGCCTCGAGGGCCCGGTGGTTCAGCTTGTGGCCGCCGCGGCTCGAGCGGTAGGCGCACAGAAGCGGCGCGCCTGACAGCGCCAGATCGCCGACCGCGTCCAACGCCTTGTGGCGGACGAACTCGTCGGGGAAGCGCGTGCCTTCCTGATTGACGATGCGGTCCTCGCCAATGGCGACGGTGTTTTCCAGCGAGGCGCCGAGCGCCAACCCGGCGGCCCAAAGCTTCTCCACGTCGCTCATGAAGCCGAAGGTGCGCGCGCGGGCCAGCTCGCGCCGGAAGCTGCTGGGCGTGACCTCTATCCGCATGCGCTGGCGGCCGATGACGGGAGTGTCGAAATCGATCTCCACATCGAGGTGGAAGCCGTCATGGGGATGGATCTCGGCCCAGGAGTCGCCGTCGCTCACGGCGACGGGCTTCAGCACTCTGATGAACCGGCGGGACCGGTCGAGCTCGTGAATGCCGGCCTCGTCGATGGCATCGACGAAGGGCTTGGCGCTGCCGTCCAATATCGGCACCTCGCCGCTGTCGATCTCGATGAGAACGTTATCGACATTGAGCCCGCGCAAGGCGGCGAGCAGATGCTCGACGGTGGCGACGGCGGACCCGTTGCCGTTGCTCAGGACGGTGCAGAGCGTGGTGTTCGAAACGGCCCGGTAATCGGCCGACAGCACGACGCCGTCGCGCGCGCCGCTGGGAACGATGAAGCGGATGCCGCTGTCGGCTTCGGCCGGATACAGGGCAATCGCCGCCGGCGCGCCGGTGTGTACCCCGGTGCCCGTTAGCTCGATGTCATTGGCGATTGTGGTCTGTCGTGCCCCAGCAATTTGGACCATTGGTCGTTGCCGTCCTCAAAGTTCCCCGAAATCTCAGGCCAGGCTCTATGTTCCCGGCCCCCCAACTTTGAATTGCGGGTCCTAGACGCCCCACGACATCGGAACTTTGCTTGGACTGCCCCGTGCCCCATGCGTACTCTGGACCAACTGGGCCAGACCATACAGTGCGCCGCAGCGAAGCGACAAATCACGGATTTTTACAGTCTGTTACGATTAACCGCCCGGCGGAGCGCGGTCC
>CAYVYD010000040.1:0-6465 GCA_964454415.1 uncultured Hyphomicrobiaceae bacterium
TCCTTCCAACCGAGGTAATCCCAGTAATCGACCGGCAGCGAGAGGGCGATCACCCCGCTCTCGCGCGCGATGTCGCCGAGCAGGGCATCGGCCGGAGGGCATGAATTGCACCCCTGGCTGGTGAAGAGTTCGAGAACCGGTTTGGAAGCCTCGGCCTTGCCGGCCGCCGCCGCGCCGGATTGGGCGAAGGCTAACGTCAGCGCGCCGAGGCAAAGGCTCGCGCCTGCGAGTGCCAGCTTATGGAGGGATCGTTCCATGCCGCTCCCCGAAGGCGATGAGGATGGCGATGGCAGGCGGAGAGCCGCGCCGCCGCGTGTCGGTATGCCATCGCGCTTCACGGGAGCAGTATCGCGGCTCGCCGCTTCAATTGCCAGTCACGAACCGGTGAGACCCGCGTGGCGCCCGTTCGCCGTTCACGCCGCCTTCGCCAGATTGCGCAGCACGTAGTGCAAGATGCCGCCATTGACGAAATAGGCGAGCTCGTCCTCGGTATCGACGCGCGCCAGGAGCGGCGCGGTCTTCTCCGTGCCGTCGGGAAAGGTGATCACCGCCGTCAGGCTGGAGCGCGGCTTGAGGCCGTCGAGGCCCGCGATGGCCACCGTCTCGTCGCCGGTGAGCCCCAGCTCCCGCCAGCTCGTTCCCTCGGCGAATTGCAGCGGCAGCACGCCCATGCCGATCAGGTTGGAGCGGTGAATGCGCTCGAAGGATTGCGCGATCACCGCGCGCACGCCGAGCAGCAGCGTGCCCTTGGCCGCCCAGTCGCGGCTCGAGCCGGTGCCGTATTCGCGCCCCGCGAACACCACCAGCGGCACGCCTTCCTCCTGGTAGCGCATGGCGGCGTCGTAGATCGGCATCTCCTCGCCCGAGGGCTGATGGACGGTCACGCCGCCCTCGGTGCCGGGCACCATCTGGTTCTTGATGCGGATGTTGGCGAAGGCGCCGCGCATCATCACCTCGTGATTGCCGCGCCGCGAGCCGAAGGAGTTGAACTCGGCGGGGCCGACGCCGTGGGCGATCAGATATTCGCCGGCCGGCCCGTCGCGCTTGATGGCGCCGGCGGGCGAAATGTGGTCGGTGGTGATGGAATCCAGGAACAGCCCAAGGATGCGCGCGTTCTCGATCTTGGCGACGGGCGCGGGCTCGGCCGTCATATGGGCGAAATAGGGCGGGTTGCGCACATAGGTGGAGGCCTCGTCCCAGTCATAGGTGACGGTGCCGCCGCCGCCGATCCGGCGCCAGCGCTCGTCCCCCTTGAAGACGTCGCCATAGCGCTCGGCGAACATCTCGGGCGTCACCGTGGTGAGGATCAGCCCGGCGACCTCCTTGGAGCTCGGCCAGATGTCCTTGAGGTAGACCGGCTGCCCGTCGCTCCCTTCGCCGAGCGGCTCGCGGGTGAGGTCGACCCGCATCGAGCCGGCCAGCGCATAGGCCACCACCAGCGGCGGGGAGGCCAGATAATTCGCCTTTACGTCGGGCGAGATGCGGCCCTCGAAATTGCGGTTGCCCGACAGCACCGAGCAGGCGACGAGGTCGCCCGCGTGGACCGCCTCGGAGATCGGCTCGGGCAGCGGCCCCGAATTGCCGATGCAGGTGGTGCAGCCATAGCCCACCAGATCGAAGCCCAGCGCGTCGAGATCGTCCTGCAGGCCGGCGCGCTCCATATAGTCGGTGACCACCTGGCTGCCGGGCGCGAAGGAGGTCTTGACCCACGGCTTGACGCCGAGGCCCTTGGCGCGCGCGTTGCGTGCGAGCAGCCCCGCCCCGATCATGACGCTGGGATTGGAGGTGTTGGTGCAGGAGGTGATCGCCGCGATCACCACGTCGCCGTGGCCGAGGTCGTGATTGGTGCCGGGAACGTCGACGCGCTTGCCCGCTTCGCCGCCCTTGCCGAACTCTTCCCGGAGTGCCTTATTGAAGGCCTTGGCCGCGGATTTGAGCTCGACCCGGTCCTGCGGGCGTTTGGGTCCCGCCAGGCTCGGCTCCACGTCGCCCAGATCGAGCGCGAGGGTGTCGCTGAAGACGGGGTCCGGCGTTTTGGCGTCGCGCCACATCCCCTGCGCCCTGGCATAGGCCTCGACCAGCTCGACGCGGCCGGCCGCGCGCCCCGTCGCCTTGAGATAGGTGAGCGTGTCGGCGTCGATCGGGAAGAAGCCGCAGGTGGCGCCGTATTCCGGCGACATGTTGGCGATGGTCGCCTGGTCCTCGAGCCCGAGGTGGTCGAGGCCGGGGCCGTAGAACTCCACGAACTTGCCGACGACGCCGCGCTCGCGCAGCATCTGCGTCACCGTCAGCACCAGATCGGTGGCGGTCACCCCCTCGGCGAGCCCGCCGGAGATGCGGAAACCGACCACCTCCGGGATCAGCATCGAGATCGGCTGGCCCAGCATGGCCGCCTCGGCCTCGATGCCGCCGACCCCCCAGCCCAACACCGAGAGCGCGTTCACCATGGTGGTGTGGCTGTCGGTTCCGACCAGCGTGTCGGGAAAGGCGAAGACCTCCGTTTCGCCGTCGGCGCGGGCCTTCCTGGTCCACACGGTCTGCGCCAAATATTCGAGGTTGACCTGGTGGCAGATGCCGGTACCGGGCGGGACGACGCGGAAATTGTCGAACGCCTCCGCGCCCCATTTGAGAAAGGCGTAGCGTTCCTCGTTGCGCTCGTATTCGCGGGTGACGTTTCGCTCGAAGGAGTCCGCGTGGCCGAAGAAGTCGACCATCACCGAGTGGTCGATCACCAGATCGACCGGGACCTGCGGATTGATCGCCTCGGCGTCTCCGTCCATCGCCGCCATGGCGTCGCGCATGGCGGCGAGATCCACCACCGCGGGCACCCCGGTAAAATCCTGCATCAGCACCCGCGCCGGCCGGTAGGCGATCTCGCGGTCCGAGCGCTTGTCCTCGAGCCATTGCGCCACCGCGCGGATGTCGTCGGCGGTGACCGAGCGCCCGTCCTCGTGGCGGAGCAGGTTCTCGAGCAGCACCTTGAGCGAGAATGGGAGCTTGGAGATGCCGTCGAGCCCATTCCTCTCGGCCTCGGGCAGGCTGAAATAGTGGTAGGTGTCGTCCCCGATCTCGAGGGTGCGGCGGCAATCGAAACTGTCGAGCGAGGGCGTGGATTGGGTTGTCACAAAGACCTCCTTCACTTGCGTGACGCGCCCGCGACGGGCGAGGAAAGGGACCGCGGCAGTGGGAGCGAGAGGAGACCGGTGACGCGCTTGGGGTCGCGTGCCGGCGGGCGCGCGGGATGGCGCGGCTCACCCGTTGCGGTTTTCTCGCCCGTTTGGATTCTCTATATAGACCTCCCGCCCTGCGGCGAACAGCCCGGCCTTTGCATCAAGCGCGTGCCCTGAAATGAAGCTCATTCTGGACAATTTGGCGTGCGAGCGCGGCGGCCGACGGCTATTCTCCGCCCTGTCGCGCCGGATCGGCGCGGGCGAGGGCCTGCTGGTGGAGGGGCCGAACGGCGCCGGCAAGACGACGCTGCTCAAGACCATCGCCGGGCTGCTGCGCCCCACGGCGGGAAGCACCCGGCTCGAAGGCGGCGGGGCGGAAGAGAGCCTCGGCGAGCAATGCCACCTGATCGGCCATCTGCCGGGGGTCAAGCGCGCGCTCTCCGTGGCCGAGAACTACCGCTTCTGGACCGCCTATCTCGGCAAGGACGCCGGAGCGGAACCGGACGAGGAAGGGCTCGCCCGCCTGGGGCTCGCCGACCTCGCCGATCTGCCCGCGGGCGTGCTCTCCGCCGGCCAGCGCCGCCGCCTGGCGCTCGCCCGCCTCTACGCCGCCCCGCGCCCGGTTTGGCTGCTGGACGAACCCGCCGAGGCGCTGGATGCCGCCTCCAAGCGCCTGCTCGCCCGGATGATCGGCAACCAGCTCGAGGGCGGCGGGATCGTGGTCGCGGTGAGCCACACCGCGCTTCGGTGCAAGTTCGCGCAATCCCTGCGGCTGGGGAGCCCCGCCCGCCGCCCCGCCGCGAGGGCGCGGCGATGAGCGCCTTCACCGAGCTCCTGTTGCGCGATCTGCGGCTGGCGCTGCGCGAAGGCGGCGCCACCGGCACCGCGATCGGCTTCTTCCTGGTGGTGATCGCCATGCTTCCGCTGGGCCTCGGCCCCGACCTCAACCTGCTCGCCCGCCTGGCGCCCGGGCTGCTTTGGGTGGCGCTGCTGCTGAGCGCGCTGCTGTCGCTGGACCGGCTGTTCCACAACGATTTCGAGGACGGCTCGCTGGAGACGCTCGCGATGGGGCCGCTGCCGCTGGAGGCGGTCGCCGCGGCCAAGGCGCTCGCCCATTGGATCACCACCGGCCTGCCGCTGGTGATCGCCGCACCCTTGATGGCGCTGCTGCTGAACCTGCCGATCGAGGCCTTCGGCCAGCTCGTCGCCACCATGGCGGCGGGCTCGCCCGCCCTGAGCTTCATCGGCGCCATCGGCGCCAGCCTGACGTTGGGGCTTCGCCGCGGCGGGCTGCTGCTCGCGCTCTTGATCCTGCCGCTTTACGTGCCGGTGCTGATTTTCGGCGTCAACGCGCTCTCGCTCGCCATGGCCGAGGGCGCTTTGGTGACGCCGCCCTTTTTGATCTTGGCCGCGCTTTCGCTCGCCGCCCTGGCGCTGGCCCCGCTCGCCGCCGCGGCGGGCCTGCGCGCCAATTTCGTCTGAGCGCCCCGCCCTCCGGCGGAAGCGGGGTAAACACGTTTGTGATGGGCCGCGAAATTGCGCTTGGGCGCCAAAGCGGCTAGATGACTACATGATGAGCATCATGCAACACTTGGCCAATCCAACCCGTTTCATGCGCCTCGCCGACGCCATTCTCCCGTGGCTCGCCGCGGTGGCGGCGGCGCTGTTCGCGATCGGCCTCTACCTCGCCTTCTTCGTCGCGCCGCCTGACTACCAGCAGGGCGAGACCGTGCGCATCATGTACATCCACGTGCCTTGCGCCTGGCTCGGCATGATGGGCTACACGCTGATCGCCCTCGCCAGCGCCGGCTCGCTGATCTGGCGCCATCCCCTGGCCGACGTCGCCGCCAAGTCGGCGCTCCCCATCGGCGCCTGCTTCACGCTGCTGGCGCTGGTCACGGGCTCGCTCTGGGGCAAGCCGACCTGGGGCACCTATTGGGTGTGGGACGCCCGCCTCACCTCGGTGCTGATCCTGTTCCTGCTCTATATCGGCCTGATGGCGCTATGGCAGGCGATCGAGGACCCCTCGCGCGCCGGCCGCGCCGCCGCCATTCTCGCCATCGTCGGCTTCGTCAACGTGCCGATCATCAAGTTCTCGGTAGACTGGTGGAACACCCTGCATCAGGGCTCGAGCGTGCTGCGGCTGGACGGACCGACCGTCCATCCCTCGATCCTGGCGCCGCTCCTGGTGATGACGGCAGCCTTCACCGCGCTCTACTTCACCCTCCATCTGATCGCCATGAGAGCCGAGATCCTGCGCCGCCGCGTCGCCGCCTTGCAGGCAGCGCGCGCCGGCGGCGCCCGGGCGCTGGCTACGGCCTCCTGAGGCGCCGATGGACCTCGGGCCGCACGCCGCCTTCATCCTGTGGGCCTACGCGATCACGGTGGCCGCGCTCGCCGCGCTCGTCGCCTGGGTGCTCGCAGACCAAAGGCGGCAGGAACGGCGGCTGGCCGAGCTCGAGGCGCGCGGCATAACCCGGCGCTCGTCGCGCGCCCGCGTCAAGCCAGCCAAACCCAAGGCGGCGAGCCCCAGCCATGGTTAAGGCGCGGTCAGCAAAGGCGCCCCGCCCCGCCCTGATCGTCCCGCTCGCCATTTTCCTTGGCCTCACGGGGCTATTCCTGGCGGCGCTCTACGCCGGCGACCCGAGCCGGCTGCCTTCCGCGCTGATCGGCAAGCCCGTCCCCGCCTTCACCCTGCCGCCGGTCGAGGGGCTGGTGACGGATGGCGCGGCCGTCCCGGGCTTCGGCAGCGCCGATCTGGCGCGGGGTCGCGTCGCCCTGGTCAATGTCTGGGCGTCGTGGTGCGTGCCCTGCCGCGAGGAGCACCGCTATCTCACCGCGCTCGCCGCCCGCGGCGGCTTCGACCTCTACGGCCTCAACTACAAGGACGAAACCGCCGCCGCGCGGCGCTTCCTGGGGCGCTATGGCAACCCGTTCCGCGCCGTCGGCCAGGACGGCTCGGGCCGGGTCGCGATCGACTGGGGCGTCTACGGCGTGCCGGAGACCTTCATCGTCGATGGCGCCGGGCGCATCGTCTACAAGCATGTGGGCCCGATCGACCAGGAGGCGATCGAGCGCCGCCTGCTGCCGGCGATCGCCCGCGCGGAGCGGTCCGGGCCCCCACCGCCCGCTGAAAGCTTTCGTTAACCGCTTTGCTTGCACTCTCGCCGGCGACCGCGCCAGCGCTTCGTGCCGAGTCCTGGACGCCCCCGCAAGTCGAAGGGACCCCCCATGGCGCTGATTCGCCCGCCGCTCGCCCCGCACGCGCTTGGGGCCTACCGCGCCGCCGAGGCGA
>CAYVYD010000040.1:6565-12857 GCA_964454415.1 uncultured Hyphomicrobiaceae bacterium
AACACCTTGAGGCTGACCCAGGTGTCGGTGGAGAAGTTGCGCCAGGCGATCTCGTTCAGCAGCGCAAGCGCGATGAAGAAATAGATCCAGCGCTTGGTGAGCTCGAGCCAGCCATCCTCGCTCAGCGAGAACACCTCGCCCATCAGCGTCTTGAGGAAGTGGCGCTTGAGCGCAAGCCCGGCGAACAGCAGCGCGGCGAACAGCAGATATACCACCGTCGGCTTCATCTTGATGAAGGTCTCGTCCTGGAGGTAGAGGGTGAGCCCGCCGAACACGAGGACGAACAGGGCGGTGACGATCGGCATCGCCGCGAGCTCGCCGTAGAGCACGCGCGAGGCGATCAGCGCGATCGCGATCGTCACCATGAAGACCGCGGTGGCGGCGAAGATGCCGTAAAGGGCGTTGACCACGAAAAACGCGATCAAGGGTCCCAGATCCAGGATAAGCTTGGCGAGCGCCGGGGCCGCTTCCGCATGCCGTTGGGTGTCCGCCATGGCTTTCAGGCCTCCACCTGCTCGCGCGCGCCGGCGATCGCCGCGGCGAAGTCATAGGCGTCGAAGGCCTGCAGATCCTCCGACGTCTCGCCCACCCCGATGGCGTGGATCGGCAGGCCGAACTTCTCGGCGATGGCAACCAGGATGCCGCCGCGCGCGGTGCCGTCGAGCTTGGTCATGATGATGCCGGTCACGCCGGCGATCTCCCGGAACGCCTGGGCCTGGCTCACCGCGTTCTGGCCGGTGGTCGCGTCCAGCACCAGGATCACCGAATGCGGCGCGCTTTCGTCGAGCTTCTTGAGCACGCGGACGATCTTGGCGAGCTCGGCCATCAAATCGGCCTTGTTCTGCAGCCGGCCGGCGGTGTCGATCATCAGCACGTCGGCGTCTTCCTCGCGGGCGCGCTCGAACGCGTCATAGGCGAGCCCCGCCGCATCCGCTCCCTCCTTGCCCGCGACCACCGGCGCGCCCGCCCGCTCGCCCCAGATCTTGAGCTGGTCGATGGCGGCGGCGCGGAAGGTGTCGCCCGCCGCCAGCACGGCGCGCTTCCCCTGGCTCGCGAACTGGTGCGCCAGCTTGCCGATGGTGGTGGTCTTGCCGGTGCCGTTGACGCCCACCATTAGGATCACGTAAGGACGCTTCGCGGGGTCGAGCTCGAGCGGCTGCGCCATGGGCGCTAGCACCTTGGCGACCTGGTCGCCCAGCACCGCGCGCACCTCCTCGGGCGCGATCTCCTTGTCGTAGCGCCCGCGCGCCACCTCCTCGGTGATCCGCAGCGCCATGTCGACGCCGAGATCGGCCTGGATCAGCGCGTCCTCGAGCTCCTGCAGCAATTCGTCGTCGAGCCGCCGCTTGGTGAAGATGGCGGTGATGTTCTCGGTGAGCGAGCTCGAGGTCTTGGAAAGGCCCTCGCGCAGCCGCGTGAACCAGCCCTTCCTCTTGGGCGCTCCCTCTTGCGGCGCGGGCGCGGGGGGAGCCTCGGGCGCGGCCTCGGCTTCGGGCTCGCGCGCGGGAAACGGGATGACCTCGGCTCCGGGCGCCGCTTCCGCCGGCGCGGGCTTGGCGGGTGCGGGTTTTGCGGCGGTCTTGGCAGCGGTCCTGCGTTTCGCCGCCGCGGGCTTGGCCCCGGCCGCGGGTTTGGCGGATTTCACCGCGGCCTTCGCCTCGGCGGCGGCCTTGGATTTCGGTTTGGCCGCGGCCTTCGCCTTGGCTCTGGGAGCGGCCCTAGGCCTTGCCGCCGGCTTGGCGGGTTTGGCGGCGCGTTTCCCGGAAGGCGTCCTGGCCTTGGGCGCCCCGGTCCTCTCGGGCCCGGGCTCGCCGCCGGTCAGCGTTCCGAGCAGGTGGCGGAAGAAGCCGGGTTTCTTTTCTCCGCTCATTGCAGCGCCACCCCTTCCAGGGACCGGCCGTCATGGCGGGTCAGCCTGGCGGCGACGATGTCGCCCGGCACCGCGGCCTCGGCGACGCAGACCGGCAGGAACTGCGGCGTGCGGCCCCGCCGCGCCGATTCCATCAGAACCTCGGTCTCGCGCCCGAGCTGTTGATCGAGCAGGGCGCCAAGCGCCGCGGCCCCCTTCGCGCGCAGCCGCGCGGCGCGTGCCTTGACCGTTTGCGCAGGCACCTGCGGCATCCGGGCGGCGGGCGTGCCGGGCCGGGCCGAGAACGGAAAGACGTGCAGGAAAGCGAGGCCGCAGTCCTCGACGAGGGAGAGCGTTCCCTCGAACATCTCCTCCGTCTCGGTGGGGAAGCCGGCGATCAGGTCGGCGCCGAAGACGACGTCCCCCCGCAGCGCCCTGACGCCTTCGCAAAAGGCGACCGCTTGGGCGCGCAAATGGCGCCGCTTCATGCGCTTCAGCGTCAGATCGTGGCCCGCCTGGAGCGAGAGATGGAAATGGGGCATCAGCCGCTCTTCGCAGGCGATAGCGTCCATGAGGTCGGCGTCGGCCTCGACCGAATCGATCGAGGAGAGACGCAAGCGCTCAAGCTCCGGCACGCGCTTCAAGATCGCCTTGACGAGGCCGCCCAACCGGACGTCGCCCGCCAGATCGGCGCCGTAGGCGGTGATGTCGACGCCGGTCAGCACCACCTCGCGGTAGCCGCGCCCGGTCAAGGCGCGGACCTGGCCGATCACGGTTTCGAGCGGCACAGAGCGCGACGGCCCGCGCCCAAAGGGAATAATGCAGAAGGTGCAGCGGTGGTCGCAGCCGTTCTGGATCTGCAGATAGGCGCGCGCCCGCGTGCCGAAGCCGGCGATCAGATGATGCGCGGTCTCGCGCACGGTTTGGATGTCGGCGACCTGGAGGCGCGGAGCATCGCCGCAAGCGAGCGCCGCCCACGTGGCGCGTTCGAGCTTCTCGGCGTTGCCGACCACGTGGTCGACCTCCGCCATCGCCGCGAAGTCCTCGGCCGCCACCTGGGCGCCGCAGCCGGTGACGACGATGCGGGCCCCGGGGTGCTCGCGGCGCGCCTTGCGGATCGCTTGGCGGGCCTGGCGCATCGCCTCGCCGGTGACCGCGCAGCTATTGACGAGCACCGTCTTCCTCACACCCTCGCCCGCCATCAGCTCGCCCATGGCTTGGGATTCATAGGCGTTGAGGCGGCAGCCGAAGGTGATGATGTGGTTGCTGGTCATCGCTTGCATTTCGCCCGCTAAGGGTGTTCGGGCCGTGGCCCACGGCGCGCCCCTCAGGCTTCGCTTGCGCATCACTTAAGCCTTCGCGCGGCCTATGACAATCGCTCCACGCCGAAAGCATGAACGAAGCGGCGGCGCCTAGGACGCGGCGGGCTCCAGGGAGAGGGTCTCGGCATCGAGCCGGCCCGCGTAATCGAGCGCGAAGGGGCCGGTCATCAGGATGTGGTCGTCGCCCTCGCGCCACTCGATGAGGAGCTCGCCGCCCGGCAGCTCCACCTTCACCTTGCGCCCGGTCAACCCCTTGCGCGCCGCCGCCACCGCCGCGGCACAGGCCGCCGTGCCGCAGGCCTGGGTCAGCCCCGCGCCCCGCTCCCAGACCCTGAGCTTCAACGAATTCTTGCCCGTCACCTGGGCGAGCGTGATGTTGGCGCGCTCGGGAAACAGCGGATGGTGCTCGAGCACCGGACCGATGCGGGCGAGGTCGTGGGCGTCGGCGTCCTCGACCCAGAAGATGCAATGGGGGTTGCCGACATTGACGACGCTGGGCGAATGCAGCACCGGATCGTCGATCGGCCCCACCTGGAGCTCGATTTTCCTTGTGTCGTGGAACTCCTCGGCGAGCGGGATCTCGTCCCAGCCGAAGCGGGGTTGGCCCATGTCGATGGTGACGCTGCGGTCGGCATTCAGCCGGGCCCCCAGCACCGCCGCCTCGGTCTCGATGGTAACCTGGGGCCGGTCGAGCTCGGCCGCCACCAGCGCCGCCACGCAGCGCGCCGCGTTGCCGCAGGCCTCGACCTCGCCGCCATCGGCGTTCCAGATCCGCATGAAGACGTCGGCGCGGTCGCTTCCCTCAAGCGCGATCACCTGGTCGCAGCCGATCTCGCCGTCGCGGGCGGCGAGCCGCCGCACCCGATCCGGGGTGAGCGCGAGCGGGCGCGCGCGCGCGTCCAGCACGGCGAAATCGTTGCCCAAGCCGTTCATCTTGAAAAACCGTATTCTGGCCGTGGCGGCGCTCTGTCGGGTCGCGTTCATGGCTAGCCTTATATGGGGTTTCGCGCCGATAGGGTATATGCCGCAGCCAGGCGATGAGGAGGAGCCCGATGGGCGAGAAACAGGACCGCGCTCATCGCGCCAGCGAACCGGCACCCTGGGTGGTGCGCTTCTTGGCGCCGCTCGAACCCGGCGCGCGCGTCCTCGACCTGGCCTGCGGCGGCGGGCGGCACCTGCGCGGGGCGCTGGCCCGGGGCCACGCCGTAACCGGCCTCGACCGCGATCTATCGGGCGTCAAGGACTTGGAGGGCGCGGATAACGTCCGCCTGATCGAGGCGGATCTGGAGCAACCCGGCGCGTTCCCACTCCGTGGCGAAGTCTTCGACGCCGTGATCGTGACCAATTACCTGTGGCGGCCGATTCTCGGCGACATCGCCGCCTGCGTCGGAGCGCGCGGCCTACTCGTCTACGAGACCTTCGCGCGCGGCAACGAGCGCTGCGGCAAACCCAAGAACCCGGATTATCTGCTCGAACCCAACGAGCTCCTGGAGGCTTTCGCGCCCCATCTCGCGGTCATCGCCTTCGAGCATGGGCTGGCCGAGCGGCCCCATCCGAGGCTCGTCCAGCGCCTCGCCGCCTGCGGCCTCAAGCACCCCTGGGTGGAGGAGGCGCCGTTTCCGGTCTCGCTCGGGCCCTGAGGCAGCCAGCGCAAACCCATCGAGGACGTATCGTCGTCGATGAGGACGCGCCCGGTCGAGGGCAAGGCGGTCCTCGACAAGGACGGCGCCCGACGCCCGCCCCCGACCCGACTGGGAGGTTGAATCCGATCGTTGGTTCGACAGGGTCGAATCCGAAACAGAACAATGCCGTAGCCCACCTGGATACCGATCGCGGGCAGGCGACGGCGACGAATTTCCTTGCGCTTTGCCGCCCGGCACCCAATATGCAGGCCAACGGTGCGCCGCAAGATTGGATGGGCGCACCTTCTCGACGACCGGTTAAGACGACCACGCCTAAATGGCCTGACGATTTTTCCCGACATCTGAGAGACGACACATGGTCTGTCCCGTTCAACGAGGCCGACCGGCTTCATCCAATTCAATCCACGGGAAAAGGACTCCCATCATGGCCACCAAAGGCACAGTAAAATTCTTCAATCAAATGCGCGGTTTCGGCTTTATCGAGCCGGAGGACGGCTCGAAGGACGTGTTCGTGCACGCGACCGCGCTGGAGGCATCCGGCATTCCCGCCATCGACGAGGGCGACAAGGTCTCCTTCGAGGTGCAGGACGATCCCAAGGGGAACGGCAAGCAGCAAGCGACCAATATCACGCTGCTGTCGTAACGCGCGAACCCGATCGCGTTTAACGAACGAGGCGCCGCCGGGATGTCACCGGCGGCGTTTATCGTTTGTGGCGGTAATGGAAACGCGTCCGGTATCCGGGACGTTTGGCGTGGCAAGCGGATGCCGGAAAAGGCATCCCGCCGCGTCCCCAACCTCGGGCGGACGCCCTCAAATGACGGCGTCGCGGCGTTTTCCGCAACTCCCGTGACCTCTTCGGGGACCAAATTCCGTCGATGCCGCAGATGCCGGTCAGCGCTCTAACCATTTGTCATGCCACGCCGCGCGCTTTAAGACGATCGGTGTCGCCGGATGCGGGAGTTCCACATGGCGACGTCCGAAGCCGCGTTTCGCGACCGAAATCGCATCGTCCATCGGATCATCGGCGAAATGCGTCGAGCATGCTTGGGGAAATCCGGGCGGAACCGTCGCCGGATCGACGGGGCTGTATCGTCTTGAGTCGACCGATGATCGAATAAGAATAATGAGAGGGGAAAATTTCTGTGAGGCAAAACGACAGCGCGACGGCGAGCTCGAGACTTGGCCCCGCCGACGACAGCGGTGATTGCGGCCATGACCTCGGCGACATCGCCCGCCGCCTGACGGTCCATTGCGCCGCCTACAAGGGCGCCGACACCAAGCGCGCCCTGATCCAATTGCTCGATACCGCCGCCCCGTTCATGGCGTTCGCCATCGCCCTAATTCTGGCGATCCAGCATTCCATCGGGCTGACGCTGCTGCTGGCGGTGCCAACCGCGGGTTTTTTGATCCGTCTCTTCATCATCCAGCACGACTGCGGCCACGGCTCGTTCTTCCACTCGCGCGCCGCCAACGACCT
>CAYVYD010000041.1:0-3023 GCA_964454415.1 uncultured Hyphomicrobiaceae bacterium
CGAGGCCCTGCTCGGGCGGGAGGCCCGCCTCCTCCAGGGCGCGCAGATAGGCGGCGAGCGTGGCGGCGAGGCACGCGAGCTCCTGCGCCTCGCCGGCGCCGCCCGAATGATAGGGCCTGGTGTCGACGCAGAGCGCGGTGACGTTGGGGTGGGTGTCGCCGGTTTCGCGGGCGATGGCCGCGGCCGCGGCAAGCGCCTCGGCGAAGGGCTGGTCGAGGCCGCCCGCCTTGGCGCAGGCGCCCAGCGGATCGGCGCCGAAGCCGCCCTTGACCCGATCGCCCTTAAGGCCGCGCTCGGCCCATAGCGCGCGGAGCGCGGAAGCGGCCTCGGCGAAGCGGATGCCGGGCTCGAGGTAGAGGGCGATGAAATCGAGATGCACGCCCTCGAGCGCGCGGGCGAGGTCCTTTGGCGAGCGCATGGCAAGGCCGGTCTGCTCGGGTGCCGCGAGGCGGAGCGCGACCGCAGACGCGCCGCCTTCGAGATCGGCGAGGATTTGCCGGTTGGTTTCAGCCGGATCGGCGGTTTCGTGAAGCTGGCAGATCTCCCAGGGAGGCATTGCCGGGACGGCGCGGAAGCCGCGGGCGAAGGGCAGCGCGCCCGGCGCGCCCATGGCGCGGTTGGCCGCCTCCTCGCGCGCCCAATAGAGCGGCCGGAGCGCTAGCTCCTCCGGCGTGCGCGCGGCCAGGCTCTCCAGCGGGCGGCCCTCGAGCGCCTTCTCGGCGAGCGCCTTCCAGTCGCTCTCGTCGCGGGGCTGGAATGGGGCGGCCAATTCCACGTCGCTCACTCCCGGTTCAACGTCCAAGCCATTGGTTTATCTCCCCCGCCGCGGTTGCGCCACTCCGGCCCGGTTGTTTTGCCGGCGTCACGCCGGCCGGGCGGGGCCCCATGCTTAGGGCCAATGCCGCCATTTGCAAAGATGCCATGTGCCGATAGAGTGCTCGGCCAGCGAATGAGCGCGGGGGTCCCCATGGGCGACGAGGCGACCGTCTATATCGGCAAGAGCACCAAGGACGAGGTGCTCCGCCTCAAGCTCGCCAACCGGCACGGGCTGATCACCGGGGCCACCGGCACCGGCAAGACGGTGTCGCTGCAGATCCTCGCCGAGGGGTTCTCGTCGCATGGCGTGCCGGTGTTCTGCGCCGACGTGAAGGGCGACCTGGCGGGGCTCGCCGCCGCCGGCGAGCGCAAGGACTTCCTCGAGGCGCGCGCCAAGAAGATCGGCTTCAAGGACTACGCCTACGACTCCTTCCCCGTCATCTTCTGGGACCTGTTCGGCGAGCAGGGCCACCCGATCCGCACCACCGTCTCGGAGATGGGGCCGCTGCTGCTCTCGCGCCTGATGGGCCTCACCGAGGCCCAGGAGGGGGTGCTCAACATCGCCTTCCGGCTGGCCGACGAGGAAGGGCTTTTGATCCTCGATCTCAAGGATTTGCGCGCGCTGATGGCGAACGTGGCCGAGCGCGCCAAGGAGCTTAGCGCCGAATACGGCAACGTCACCAAGCCCTCGGTCGGCGCGATCCAGCGGGCGCTGCTGGTGCTGGATGAACAGGGGGGCGAACACTTCTTCGGCGAGCCCGCGCTCGACATCTCCGATTTGATGAGAAGCGAGGGTGGCCGCGGCATGATCGGCGTGCTCGCCGCCGACAAGCTGATGGAATCGCCGAGGCTCTACTCCACCTTCCTGCTGTGGCTCTTGGCGGAGCTGTTCGAGGAGCTGCCCGAGGTGGGAGATCCCGACAAGCCGAAGCTGGTGTTCTTCTTCGACGAGGCGCATCTGTTGTTCGACGAGGCGCCCAAGGCGCTGCTCGACAAGATCGAGCAGGTGGTGCGGCTGATCCGCTCCAAGGGGGTCGGCGTCTATTTCGTGACGCAAAACCCGCTCGACGTGCCCGACACCGTCTCGAGCCAGCTCGGAAACAGGATCCAGCATGCGCTGCGCGCCTACACGCCGCGCGAGCAGCGCGCGGTCAAGGCGGCCTCGGAGACCTTCCGGCCGAACCCGGCCTTCGACACCTCGAGAGTGATCATGGAGCTCGGCGTCGGCGAGGCGCTGGTCTCGACGCTGGAGCAGAAGGGCGGACCCTCGATGGTCCAGCGAACGCTGGTGCGCCCGCCCTCCTCGCGGCTCGGCCCGATCACGAAAGAGGAGCGGGAAGAGGCGATCGAGGAGAGCCCGGTGGCGGGCGTCTATGACGAGGTGCAGGACCGCGAATCGGCCTACGAGCTGCTGCAAAAGCGGGCCAATCAGAAGGCGGCGCAGGAGGAGCGCCAGCGCGAGAAGGAAGACGCCAAGGAGACCGAGCGCCGCGGCGAGTTCACGATCCCCAAGCCGGCGGGCACGAAATCGACGGGGCGGCGCAGCTATCAGCGCCAGAGCGTCACCGAGACCTTCGCCAAGCAGGTGGCCCGCACGGTGGGCTCGGCGCTCGGCCGGGCGGTGGTGCGCGGCGTGCTGGGCAGCCTCAAGCGCGGCTTCTGAGGACCGGGGCGGGCGCCGATCGAGTCTCATCTTCCTTGGGCACTTGGTATAGGATGGGTCGGCGCGGCGCCGCTGGATGGCGGCGAAGCGGCGACGAACGGGTTGCGACTTCGAGCGAGATCGTGTGACGAGGAGAGCAAATTGATGGCGATTCTTTTGCGTGGGCTTAGGGGCGAGCCGGTCAAGCGGCTGCAGCAGAAACTCGGCGTCGACGCCGACGGCATTTACGGCGGCGGCACCGAGCGAGCGGTGCGCGATTTTCAAAAGCAACACGGGCTGAGCGCGGACGGGATCGCCGGTCCCGACACCTTCGCCGCCATGGGGCTGAACGAGCTGGTGCTGCTGCGCCGGGGCTCGCGGGGGGTGACGGTGAAGAAGATGCAGGAGAAGCTCGGCACCGACGCCGACGGCATCTTCGGCGGCGGCACCGAACGCGCCGTGCGCGAGTATCAGGAAAAGAACGGGCTCAAGGCAGACGGGCTCGCCGGCCCCCAGACCCTCAACCACATGGGCGTGATCAAGTCGGACGAGAAGACCATCGCCG
>CAYVYD010000041.1:3123-12810 GCA_964454415.1 uncultured Hyphomicrobiaceae bacterium
CCCCAGACCCTCAACCACATGGGCGTGATCAAGTCGGACGAGAAGACCATCGCCGCCTCGATCACCGCGGCCGGGGAAAGCGTCTGGGACACGATCGAGGAGGCGGCCGAGGGGGCGCTCGACAAGGTCAAGGGCATCTTCGGACGCTAGCTGTTGGTCGTGGGCCGACAAACAAAAGGCCGGGGCCCGCGCGCCGACCCTTTTAGTGCGCGCCAGCCGGAGGTGCGCGCCGGTCTCAGGTAAAGCTCTGGATGCCGGTCTGGGCGCGGCCCAGGATCAGGGCGTGGACGTCGCGGGTGCCCTCATAGGTGTTGACAGATTCCAGGTTCAGCATGTGGCGGATGACGTGGAACTCATCCGAGATGCCGTTGGCGCCCAGCATGTCGCGGGCTTCCCGCGCGATGGCGAGCGCCTTGCAGGCGTTGTTGCGCTTGACCAGCGAAATGGCCTCGGGCGCGGCGCGGCCCTGCTCCATCAGCCGTCCGAGCCGCAGCGCGGCCTGGAGGCCGAGGGTAATCTCGCTCTGCATGTCGGCGAGCTTCTTCTGGATGAGCTGGTTGGCGGCGAGCGGTTTGCCGAACTGGCTGCGCGCGAGCGTGTAGTCGCGGGCGGCGTGCCAGCAGAACTCGGCCGCACCCATCGAGCCCCAGCAGATGCTGTAGCGGCCCTGGTTGAGGCAGCCGAAGGGCCCGGAGAGCCCCTGGGCGCCGGGGAGCAAGGCCTCAGCCTTGACGCGCACGTCCTCGAGCACGATGCCGCCGGTCAAATAGGCGCGCAGCGAGAACTTGCCCTCGATCTTCGGCGTCGAGAGGCCGGGCGCGCCGCGCTCCAGCAGGAAGCCGCGGATGACGCCATCGGTCTTCGCCCAGACGACGAGCAGATCGGCGATCGGCGAATTGCTGATCCAGCTCTTGGCGCCGTTCAGCACGTAGCCGCCGCCGTCCTTGACGGCGCGGGTGGCCATGGCGCCGACGTCGGAGCCGTGGTCGGGCTCGGTCAGGCCGAAGCAGCCGACCATGGCGCCCTTGGCCAGCTCCGGCAGGTAGCGCTTCTTCTGCGCCTCGCTGCCATAGGCGAGGATGGGGTAGCCGACGAGCGAGTTCTGCACGCTGAGCACCGAGCGGTAGGCGGAATCGACGCGCTCGATCTCGCGCGCGATGAGCCCGTAGGCGACGTGGCCCATCGCCGCCCCGCCATATTGCTCCGGCAGCAGGATGCCGAGCAGGCCGAGCGCGCCCATGCGGCCATAGATCGCGCGGTCGAAGCGCTCGTGGCGGAAGGCCTCCACGACGCCCGGCATCAGCTCGTCGCGGGCGAAGCGGAGGGCGGTCTCGCGCGCCTCCTTCTCCTCCGCGCTCAACTGGTCCGCCAGCTCCAGCGGGTCGCTCCAGTCGAAGGCGGGGCGGTGCTTCGCGGACTTTCGCGGCTTCCGAGGTTTCGCTGCCTTGGCCATGGCGGAGCTCCTAGCTTCGAACGTCCGGCGTAATCATAAGCGCGAACGCGTAGGCCAAAGCCACGTCCTTGAGGCGGTCGAAGCGCCCCGAGGCGCCGGCGTGGCCCGATTCCATATTGGTCTTGAGCAGGGCGAGGTTGGAATCGGTCTTGAGCGCGCGCAGCCTGGCGATCCATTTGGCCGGCTCCCAATAGCCCACCCGGGGGTCGGTGAGGCCGGCCAGGCTCAGTATGTTGGGGTAGGCCTGGGCGCGCACCTTGTCGTAGGGCGAATAGGCGGCGATCCAGCCATATTCGACCGCGCTCTCGATCGGGTTGCCCCATTCGAGCCATTCGGGCGGGGTGAGCGGCAGGGTGTTGTCGAGCATGGTGTTGAGCACGTCGACGAAGGGCACCTCGGCGATGATGCCGCGGAAGAGCTCGGGCGCGGCGTTGGCGACCGCGCCCATCAGCATGCCGCCGGCGCTGCCGCCATGGGCGACGATCGCGCCCTCGCGGGTGATCTTTTCGGCGCAGAGATAACGCGCGGCGGCGATGAAGTCGGTGAAGCTGTTGGGCTTGTTCTCGAGCCGGCCCGCTTTGTACCAGCGGTAGCCCTTCTCCATGCCGCCGCGGATGTGGGCGATGGCGTAGACGTAGCCGCGATCGACCAGGCTCAAGCAACTGGTCGAGAAGGCGGCCGGAATCGAGATGCCGTAGGCGCCGTAGCCGTAGAGCAGCAGCGGGGCGCTGCCGTCGAGCTTGGTGCCGGCGCGGTAGAGGAGGGAGACCGGCACGGTCTCGCCGTCGGGCGCGGGCGCCATGACGCGGCGGGTGACGTAGTCGTCGGGGTCGTGGCCGCTGGGGACCTCCTGGGTCTTGATCAGGCTGCGCTCGCGGCTCTCCATGTCGTAATCGAAGGTCTTCGTCGGCGTCGTCATCGACGAATAGGTGAAGCGCAGCGTGGTGGTGTCGAACTCGTAGCCGGGCGAGAGCCCCAGCGCATAGGCCTCCTCGTCGAAGGCAATGGCGTGCTCTTGGCCGTCCTCCAACCGGCGGATGACGAGGCGCGGCAGGCCCTCCTCGCGCTCGAGCCGCACCAGATGGCCGGCGAAGGCGACGCTATCGAGGATCAGGCGGCCGGGCCGGTGGGGCTCGAGGTCGCGCCAGTTGGCGCGCCCCGTCGCGGAGAGCGGCGCCTCGACGATCTTGAAGTCCTCGGCCTCGCCCGCATTGGTGAGGATGACGAGGCGCTCGCCGTGGTGCTCGACGTGATATTCGTGCGCCGGCTGGCGCGGTTCGACAAGCACCGGGGCGTGCTCCGGCTCGTCGGCGTCGATCAGGCGGACCTCGCTCGTCTGGTGGTCGTGGGCGGTGATGGTGACGAATTTGCGGCTCTGGGTTTCGCCCAAGCCGACGAAGAAGCCGGGCTCGGTCTCCTCGTAGATCAGCGCATCCTCTCCGGGCGGCCGTCCGACCAGGTGGCGGTAGACCATGCGGGGCCGGTGGTTCTCGTCGCGGCGGATGTAAAATAGGGTGCGCCCGTCATTGGCCCAAACCGCGCCGCCGTCGGTGTCGGGGATGGGCGGACCCTGGGGGGCGCCGGTCTCTGCGTCGATCACGAAGAGCTCGAAATATTCCGAACCCTTGGTGTCGCTCGCGTAGGCGACGAGGCGGTGGTCGGGGGAATGGGCGACGCCGCCGATGCGGAAATAGGGCTGGCCCTCGGCAAGCGCGTTGCCGTCGATCAGCACCCGCTCGCGGCCGCCGGCGCGCGGCGAGCGGCAGAACAGGGGATGCTGGCCGCCGGTGACGAAGCGGGCGTAATAGGCAAAGGCGCCGTCGGGGGCGGGGGGCGATGAATCGTCCTCCTTGATGCGCCCCTTCATCTCGGCGAAGAGCTCCTCCTGCAGCGCCTCGGTGCCCGCCATGACGGCGGCGGTGTAGGCGTTCTCGGCCTCCAGATAGGCGCGGATGTCGGGCGCGAGCAGGCCGGGATCACGCATCAGCTCGAGCCAGTTGCCGGCCCGCAGCCAGGCGTAATCGTCGCTCCGGGTGATGCCGTGGCGGGTGTCGCGCACGGGGCGCCTCTCGGCGCGCGGAGGTACCGGC
This sequence comes from uncultured Hyphomicrobiaceae bacterium, assembly GCA_964454415.1. Classification (GTDB taxonomy): domain Bacteria; phylum Pseudomonadota; class Alphaproteobacteria; order Rhizobiales; family Methyloligellaceae; genus JAJFHN01. Next base: position 6,667 of record CAYVYD010000041.1, read on the forward strand.
ACCTCGGTCTTGCGTTTCGTGCTCATGGGTCCCCCAACAGGCCGGCGGCCCTCAGGCGGCCTCCGGAGACTCCTCCCCCGCCTTCTTGGACGCTGCCTCGAAATCGAGCGCCTCCCCGTTGAGGCAATAGCGCAGGCCCGTGGGCTCCGGCCCGTCGGGGAAGACGTGGCCTAGATGGGCTTCGCAGTGGGCGCAGCGCACCTCGGTGCGGCGCATGAAGAACGAATTGTCCTCGTGCTCGGATACGGCGCCGGGATCGACCGGCGCCCAGAAGCTCGGCCAGCCGGTGCCGGACTCGAACTTCGCCTCGGCGCCGAACAGCGGCTCGCCGCAGCAGACGCAGCGATAGGTGCCGTCGCGCTTCTCGCCGTGATGGGGATGTGAGAAGGCGCGTTCGGTGCCCGCCTCGCGCGTGATGCGGTATTGCTCGGGCGTGAGCTGCGCCCGCCACTCCTCGTCCGATTTTTCGACCTTTTCAGCCTTGCGCTTGCCCATGACGGCCTCGTAACGCTCGATCCAGTGCCTATCTTAAAGAGATGGTTGAAATCGTCCGGCACCGCAAGGGCGTTGTTGGCGGGCCCGGCCGGGCGGACGATCGGCGGGGCGATCCTTTGAGAGACGGCGCGAATCGGCGATACATCACGGACTTCGCCAATGATGCGACCCGTGCCGGGGCAGCGTTGGGCGTCACCCGGCGGCATTTCAACCAGAGCTTAGGTTCTCAACCTAGTCGCGGGGCGGCTGCATGCTCATCGTGAGCCTGGGTCTTATTCTGTTCGGTTTTTGGCTGGTGCTGTCGGGCCATTACACGGTGCTGACGGTGACGGCGGGGTTGTTCTCGGCGGTGGGCGTCGTCGCGCTCGCCAAGCGGATGGGCGCGCTCGACGGCGAGGGCCATCCCGTCGGCATGCTGCCGCGCGGCGTCTTCTCCTATTATCCCTGGCTCGGCCTGGAGATTTTGAAATCGGCCTGGTCGGTCGCCAAGCTGATCGCCGATCCCAAGCTGCCGATCTCGCCGACCCTGGTGCAAGTGCATGGCGGACAGAGGACGGCGGTGGGAACGGCCACCTACGCCAATTCGATCACGCTCACGCCCGGGACGATCACGGCGCGGGTGAGCGGGCACGAGCTCCTGGTCCACGCGCTGACCCGCGAGGCCGCCGAGGAGCTGATGGCGGGAGAGATGAACGAGCGCGTCGTCCGCTTCGAGGGCGGGGCGTGATGTTCGAGGCCGCAGCGCTCGCCGTCCTCGCCGCGCTGGCGTTCGCGGTCTACCGGGCGCTTGCCGGCCCCAGCGTGTTCGATCGGGTGCTCGCCGGCAACTTCATCGGCACCGGCGCGATCCTGCTGCTGGCGCTGGTCGGGTTCATCACCGACCGGCCGGAATTCCTCGACATCGGCATCCTCTACGCGCTGCTCAACATCATCGGCACGCTCGCGGTTCTCAAGTTCTGGCGCTACGGCGACCTGAGCCACGCGGGCGACGAGGAAGGCCGAAGCCGATGATCGAGACGGCGGCGACGGTCGTGGGCTGGGCGCTGCTGGGCGCGGGCGCGGCGTTTTACCTGATCGGCGCGATCGGCCTGGTGCGCATGCCGGACCTGTTCACCCGGATGCACGCCGGCGGCATCTCGGATACGGCGGGGGCGGGGCTGCTGATCGCCGGCATGATGGCGACGGCGGGGCTTTCGCTGGTCACCGCCAAGCTCGCCATCATCCTGGCGATCATCCTCTTCACCAGTCCGATCGCGACCCACGCGCTCGCCCAGGCGGCCCTGCATGCCGGCCTCAAGCCGGCGCTGAAGAGCCGCCGCGTGCTGGGGCCCGCCACCGGGCCGCACCCGTTCGAGGAGAAGGCGGCCAAGGCGGCTGCCCCAATGGGCGGCAGGGGGGCGGCCACCAGGCGCCGGCTGAAAGGGGCGGGACGATAGAAGCCCTCATCAACATGGTGCTGCTGACGCTGATGGCGATCATCACCATCGGGGTGGTGCGGGTGCGCAGCTTGTTCGCGGTGGTGATCCTGGGCGGCATCTACAGCTTCCTGATGGCGAGCGTCATGATCGTGCTCGACGCCGTCGACGTCGCCATGACCGAGGCCTCGGTCGGCGCCGGCATCTCGACGGTGCTGATGCTGGGCGCGCTCTATCTCACCAAGACCGAGGAGGCGGCGCCCACCCACACGCCCTTCGTGCCGCTGTTCGTCGCCGCGGGCACCGCCGCCGCGCTGATCTACGCGACCGTCGATCTCCCCTCCTTCGGGCTCGCCGACAACCCGATCCACACCCATGTGGCGCCCCGCTATCTCGACTACTCGGTCGAGGAGACAGGCGTGCCCAACGTGGTCACCTCGGTGCTGGCGAGCTATCGCGGCTTCGACACGCTGGGCGAGGCCACGGTGATCTTCACCGCCGGGATCGGCGTCCTGCTGCTGCTCAAGGGGCGCCGCCGGATCAAGCCCGGCCCCAAGCGCAGGAGGATCCGGCGATGAGGCTCGACGTCATCTTCCGCGTGGCGGTCAAGATCATGGTGCCGTTTATCCTGATGTTCGCGCTCTACGTCCAGTTCCACGGCGATTTCGGACCGGGCGGCGGCTTCCAGGCGGGCGTGATCGCGGCGGCGATGGTGATCCTCTACGCGATCATCTTCGGGCTGGAGACGGCCAAGCGGCTGGTGCCGCCCCGGCTGGTGGAGATGATGATCCCGCTGGGCGTGCTGATCTATGCCGGCGTCGGCGTCGCCTGCATGCTGATGGGCGGCAACTATCTCGACTACTCGGTGCTTGCCCACGATCCGGCGCACGGCCAGGAATACGGCATCCTGCTGGTCGAGACCGGCGTGCTGATCACGGTGGCGGGGACGATGACGGCGATCTTCTACGCGCTCGCGGGACGGGGGCGCTAGGCGCGGGATGTTCGTCTTCACCGACATCATCGCCCATTACAACCAATGGGTCACCGTGTTCCTGATGGTCGCCGGGCTCTATATCGTCGTCGCCCGCGGCAACATGGTGAAGAAGCTGGTCGGGCTCTCGCTGTTCCAGACCTCGGTCTATCTGCTCTACATCTCGGCGGGAAAGATCCTGGGCGGCACGCCGCCGATCATCGAGGCCGGCCGCGAGGTCTATTCCAACCCGCTGCCGCACGTGCTGATCCTGACGGCGATCGTCGTCGGCGTGGCGACGCTGGCGCTGGGGCTGGCGCTGGTGGTCCGCATCAACGAGGCCTTCGGAACGATCGAGGAAGACGAGATCTTCGCGGAGGACGCGGAGTGATCGCCTCCCAACTGCCCGCCCTGCAGGTGGTGATCCCGCTGCTCGGCGCGGCGGTGGCGGCGCTGACGCGGCGGAGCGCGATCGCCTGGGGGATTGCGCTCGCGGTGAGCTGGACGATGCCGCTGATCTCCGGCGCGCTGCTGCTCCAAGTGCTCACCAGCGGGCCCATCACCTATTCGCTGGGGGGATGGAATCCGCCCTGGGGGATCGAGTACCGCATCGACCTGCTCAACGGTTTCGTGCTGGTGCTGGTCTCGCTGATCGGCGCCGTGATCATCCCCTATGCGCGGGCGAGCGTGGAGCAGGAGATCCCGCAGGGGCGCGGGGCCTGGTTCTACACCATGTATCTGCTCTGCCTGTGCGGCCTGCTCGGCATCGCGATCACGGCGGACGCCTTCAACGCCTTCGTCTTCCTCGAGGTTTCCTCGCTCTCGACCTACGTGCTGATCGCGCTGGGGCGCGACCGGCGCGCGCTGCTGGCCGCCTATCAGTATCTGATCCTGGGAACCATCGGGGCGACCTTCTACGTGATCGGCGTGGGCCTGCTCTACACCATGACCGGTACGCTCAACCTGGCCGATATCGCCGGCCGGCTCAGTGAGGTCGAGAACGCGCGTCCGGTGCTCGCCGCGCTCGCCTTCCTCACCGTCGGCATCAGCCTGAAGCTCGCGCTGTTTCCGCTCCATGTCTGGCTGCCCAACGCCTATGCCTACGCGCCCTCGGCGGCGACCGCGTTCCTGGCGGCGACCGCCACCAAGGTCGCGGTCTATCTGCTGATCCGCTTTTTCTTCACCGTCTTCGGCGTCATCTTCGTGTTCAAGACGCTGCCCGTCTCGCCGATCTTTCTGGCGCTGTCGCTGGCGGCCATGTTCGGCGCCTCGATCGTAGCGGTGTTCCAGAACGACGTGAAGCGGATGCTCGCCTACTCCTCCGTCGCCCAGATCGGCTACATCACGCTTGGCATCGCGCTCGCCAACCAGGACGGGCTCACCGGCGGCATCGTCCATCTATTCAACCACGCGATCACCAAGGGCGCGCTGTTCCTGGTGATGGGCGCGGTGCTCTTCCGCACCGGATCGGTCAAGCTCGAGGATCTCGCCGGGCTCGCCAAGCGCATGCCGATCTCCATGGGGGCCTTCGTGGTGGCGGGGCTAAGCATCATCGGCACGCCGGGAACGGCGGGCTTCATCTCCAAGTGGTATCTGGCGCTGGGCGCGCTCGAGCGGGGCGACTGGTGGCTGGTGTTCCTGCTGGTGGGAAGCTCGGTGATCTCGATCATCTATATCGGCCGGGTCGTCGAGGCGACCTGGTTCAGGCCGGCCGGCAAGCTGGCGTCGGGCGCGCGCGAGCCGCCGCGTTCGATGCTGATCCCGGCGCTCATCCTGGTGGCGGCCACGGTCTATTTCGGCTTCGACACGACGCTCACGGTCGGCGTCGCGGAGAAGGCCGCAGCGGCGCTGCTGGAGGGCATCCGATGACGCCCGGGATGCTGCCGGCCGCCGCCGTCGGGCTGCCGCTCGCCGGCGCCGGCCTGATCGCGCTCACCGGCTTCAATCCCAATCTGCGCGAGGCGGTGACGCTGACGACAGCGGGCGCGCTCCTATGGGTGGTGCTCGAGGTGCTGGCCCTGGTGATGGCGGGGGCGGCGCCCGCGACGGGGGGCTTCGAGGTGGCGCCGGGGCTGGTGGTGGCGCTTTCGGTCGAGCCGCTCGGCATGCTGTTCGCCTGCGTCGCCTCGTCGCTGTGGATCGTCAACTCGATCTATTCGATCGGCTATATGAGGGGCAACAGGGAGCCGCGCCAGACGGTGTTCTACGCCTGTTTCGCGGTCGCCATCTCAAGCACCATCGGCATCGCGTTTTCGGCCAACCTGTTCACCCTGTTCCTGTTCTACGAGGCACTCACGCTCTCCACCTATCCGCTCGTCACCCACAAGGCCGACGCCGAGGCGGTCGCGGGGGGACGGGTCTATCTGTTGATGCTGCTCGGCACCTCGACGCTGCTGTTCCTGCCCGCCATCGTGGGGACCGCGATGATCGCCGGAACCCTCGACTTCACGCCGGGCGGCATCCTCGCCGGCAAGGCCGGGGGACCGACGGTCGCCCTGCTGCTGGCGCTCTTCATGTTCGGCATCGGCAAGGCGGCGCTGATGCCGTTTCACCGCTGGCTGCCGGCGGCGATGGTGGCGCCGACACCGGTGAGCGCGCTGCTGCACGCGGTCGCCGTGGTGAAGGCTGGCGTGTTCAGCGTGATGAAGGTGGTGGTCTACATCTTCGGGATCGACCTGCTTGCCGCCGACGGGGCGAGCGGTTGGCTGGTCTGGGTCGCCGCCCTCTCGCTGCTGTTTGCCTCCCTCATCGCGCTCACCAAGGACAATCTGAAGGCGCGGCTCGCCTACTCGACCATCAGCCAGCTCGCCTATGTGGTGCTGGGGGCGGCGCTCGCCAATAGCTGGGGGATGATCGGCGGCTCGATGCAGATCGCCATGCACGCCTTCGCCAAGATCACGCTGTTCTTCTGCGCCGGCGCGATCTATACGGCGGCGCATAAGACGCGGGTGAGCGAGCTCGACGGTCTGGGCCGCGCCATGCCCTTCACCTTCGCCGCCTTTCTCGTCGGCGCGCTCTCGATCATCGGCCTGCCGCCGATGGGCGGGCTGTGGAGCAAGTGGTACCTGGCGCTCGGCGCCTTCGACGCGGACCGGCTGGCGATCGTGGCGATCCTGATGATCTCCTCGCTGCTCAACATCGCCTATCTGCTGCCGATTCCCTTCAAGGCGTTCTTCGGCAGCGCGCCGGGACGCGGCCACAGGGGCGGCATCAAGGAGGCGCCGCTCGCTTGTCTCATCGCCATCGGCATCACCTCGGCGGCGT
>CAYVYD010000042.1:0-12748 GCA_964454415.1 uncultured Hyphomicrobiaceae bacterium
GGCGTGCGGATCGCCTGCACATCGATCTGCTCCCCGCCGGCGAGCAGAACCGCCCTGTGAATCGTATTCTCCAACTCGCGCACGTTTCCGTGCCATGGATTGGCAAGCAAATGACGCCTCGCCTCTTCGGAGAGCGGACGGACGCGAAGGCCATTTGCCTTGGCGTATTTGCATGCAAAATGATCCGCCAGTTCCAGGATATCCAATGGCCGATCACGCAGCGGCGGCAACTTCAGGTTCACGACGTTGAGCCGATAGAGCAGGTCTTCGCGAAAACTCCCGTCGCGAACGGCGGTGGAGAGGTCCCGGTTGGAGGTGGCGATGATGCGAATGTCAACGGCGACAGGTTTCGAGCCGCCGACCCGGTCAATCACGCGTTCTTGGATTGCGCGCAGGAGTTTGGCCTGCAGCCGGACATCCATTTCGCTGATTTCGTCGAGCAGAAGCGTGCCCCCGGTAGCCTCCTCGAACTTTCCGATGCGGCGGGCAACGGCTCCGGTGAAGGCTCCCTTCTCGTGACCGAACAACTCGGACTCGAGAAGGTTTTCCGGAATCGCTGCGCAATTGACGGAAATGAAGGCCTTGCCCGAGCGCCTGGATTTCAAATGAATATGCCGCGCCATGACTTCCTTGCCCGTTCCGGAATCGCCGGTGATCAGGATGCTGGCGTCGGAACAAGCGATCTGTTCGGCGAGGCGAAGCACCTCCGCCATTTTTTCATCGCGATGGATCAGCTCATGTGACTCGGCGGCAACGGCCTCAAGCACCGCTGCGATGAGTTCGGGCTCCGGAGGGAAGGGGATGTATTCCTTCGCGCCAGCTCGGATGGCGGCGACGGCAGCGTCGGCGTCATGATCGATTCCACAGGCTACGATGGGAATGTGGATATGCTCGGAATCGAGCCGTTCAATCAGATCGGCGATGCTGATACGAACGTCGACCATGAGCAAATCGGCACCCTGACCGGATCGCAAATCCTTGAGAGCGCTTTCAATGGTGGATGCGTGAGTTACCTTCGCGCCGCGATCCATTGCAATTTTCGTCGCCGTGGAAAGATCGCCGTTCAGACTACCTATAATCATCAATCTCATCGTGGTCTCCCGATTGAACTGAGCTCAGCGCGTCACGTGAAGCAGCGCGCTCATCCGGATTGATCGCCTTTGATAATTTCGGTCATGGTCACGCCCAGTCGATCCTCGACGAGCACGACCTCGCCTCTGGCGATCAGCCGGTCATTGATGAAGATGTCGATTGCCTCACCCACTTTTCTGTCGAGTTGGACGATGTCTCCCTCGCCGAGGGCAAGGAGGCTGCTGACCTCTATATTTGTCTTGCCGAGCACGGCCGCGACCCCGACCGGCACGTCGAATACGGCCTCGAGCGCCGAGACCACCCGCGACGGCTCCTCTGGGCCGGCGGCTTCGCCGTGATCTGGCGAGTGGACTTCGGCGGCCGGAGGCATCGGGGATGACGTCGTCGCTTCGGGCTGAGGGGCCCGCCGCGCCTCTTCGGGAACCGCCCTTTCGGCGTTGGCCGGCTGCGCCAGGTCGGCGAGATCGACACCCGTGCCCTTGGTCTCATCGGTCATCTTAAATCTCCCAAAGCTTCAGCGCTGGCGGCGCTAATTCCCGTGTCAACCGCAAGCGATGCCTGTTCCGGCTCAGCGGCACCATTGCCCGACGACAGTCCTCGCGGCTTGATTCCCTGAGCCTCCAGATATCGGCAGACCGCCTCGTCGATCCGTTTGCGGACATCGTCGTGGGACCGGGTGGCGCCGCCGTCTGCCCAATCCAGTTGACCGTCGCCAATCGCGAGCTCGGGATCCGGAATGACGATTATCTTTCCGGCAAAGCCCTTGTGTCGTGCGGCCTCATCGACGCGGTTGCGGATCTGCTCGGCTAGCGCATCGTTGACGCGGATGGCGATATGCGGTGCTTCGCTCGCTAATTCGATGCATTCATCGATCAGCTTTTCGAGCGCCGCGGTGGGTTGTTGATCGAGGAGACCCGAGGCCAACTTGTCCGCCGCGATCAGGGCGATGCGAAGGGCATCGGCGCGGATCGATGCATATAGTTCTTCGGTTTTCCGCGTCGATCTCGAAATGGTCTCGATCACCTTGTCGAGGGCCGTCGAAATCTTCGCATTCAACGAGTTGAGCGCCTCCTCCTGGCCCTCTTTGCGCCCTTCATCGAAGGACCGCTCGCGCATATGCCGCAGCTGACTCTCGTATTGCGAGCGCAGCTCTTGTTCCAAGACATCCTTTTCGCTGATCCCTTCGACGGGATCGTTGAAGCGACGATCAAAGAGAAATTTCGCAGGTGCCGTCATCTTATCCGCCGCTTGTCGCTCAATAGACCAACTCATCGTCCTCACCGCCCTTCGAGATGACGATGCTGCCGTTGGCCGCCAGATCTTTCGCGGTGTTGATCATCTTCGTCTGAGCTTCGTCGACATCCTTGAGACGCACGGGGCCCAGAACTTCGAGGTCGTCGCGAAGCATCGCGGCGGCTCGGGTTGACATGTTGTTCATGAAGAAGTCGCGAGCGGACTCGTTGGCCCCCTTCATCGCCAGGACCAGAACGTCTTGCTCGACGCTGCGCAGCAACGTTTGCACGCTCGATTTGTCGAGCTTGGTGAGGTCGTCGAACGTAAACATCAGCGATTTGATACGTTCGGCCGAGTCCCAGTCAGCTTCTTCCAACGACATCAAAAAGCGAGACTCGGTTTGGCGGTCGAAACTGTTGAAGATCTCGGCCATCAGTTCGTGAGCGTCGCGCTCGCGCGATTGGGAAATATTGGAGATGAATTCCGTCTTGAGCGTTTGCTCCACCTTTTCCAGGACATCGCGTTGAACCGATCCCATGGCCAACATGCGTTGCACCACCTCCATCGCGAATTCGTCGGGCAGCAGGGAGAGGACGCGGCCAGAGTGATCGGGTGGAATTTTCGTGAGCACTACCGCTACGGTTTGCGGGTATTCGTTCTTCATGTAGTTGGCGAGGACGTGCGCCCTTACATTGGCCAGCTTTTCCCACATGTTGCGGCCAGCCGGTCCGCGGATCTCCTCCATGATGGCTGCCAGCCTTTCTTTTGGGAGATATTGGGACAGGAGGCGTTCCGTCGACAGCGTCGAACCGATCATGGCGCCTGCCAGGGACATCTGAGAGATGAAATCGGTGAGCATGGCCTCCACCGCCTCCTTGGGAACGCCACCGAGTTTTGACATGGTGGAGGAGACGGCGATCACTTCGTCGTCATCGAGCTCGTCCCAAATAGGCCGCCCCCACTCGGAGCCGAGCGACATCAGCAAAATGGCGGCCTTTTCAGGACCGGAAAAATTATTGAGGTCGGCCGCGCGCACGACTGCGGTCGACTCCTTCGGCAATTCCTCTGCGATGGGCATCCCTGCAAATCCTCAAGCCGGGCTCTGCAACCATTCGCGAACGATGGTGGTCGCTTCTTCGGGGTTGCTTTCTATGACCTCGCCAACTTCCCGGATTGCCGAGGAATGCACTTCACCAGTAATGCGCGCTTTCTGCAGCATTTCAGAAGCGGCGTTTTTCGGTCTGGGCCCCTCGATCATGCCGGAATGTTGAGTGGGCAGAAGCGGCGTTCCGTCCACTCCGTTGAGCTGGTCCGCATTCCGGACAGAGCCATCGATTAGAATGGCGGGCGCGACGCTGTCGTCAGGTGTGATGATCCGCCGAACGAGCGGGCGGGCGATAAACAGCATCACCAGAAGAACCACGACGAAAATCACGACGAGCTCTGCGATGTGGAAATAATCGGCCTTATTGAGGGAGAGGAACGCGCCTTCTCCTTCCCCTGTAGCTTCGACCAGGTCATTGTCGACGAATTGCAGATTGGCGATGTGAACCTGATCACCCCGCGCCTGGTCGAATCCGATGGCCGATCGCACCAGGGCGGCGATCTCATCAAGCTGTTCTTGACCGCGGGGGCTGTAAATGAGCTGACCGTCCGCATTTCTGTTGTAGATTCCATCCACCAGAACGGCGACCGAAAGACGCTTGATGCGGCCAGCCTCCATAATTTCGGTTTTGGTCGTCTTCGAGATTTCGTAATTCACAATTTCTTCCGTCTTCGCGGCTCTCTCGGAGTCGGCGCCGCTCACCTCTCCGGCATTAGCGGACGGCAATTCGTTGCCGACGCTCACGGTCTCCGAAGACCTCGGTGTGGAGGATGCGGAATTTTCTTCCCTGGTCTGTGTGGAGCGAACGACCTGACCTTCGGGGTCATAGAGGTCGGAGGTTTGGGTGACGCGGTTGTAATTGAGCTCCGCCGTAACGCGAACTTGGGTGTGGCCATTGCCCACGACGCTGGAAATGATTTCCTCGATTTCCTTTTGAAGTCTGTCTTCAAGAGCCCGACTTCGTTCATCGAGGGAGTTGACGGTGCCGCCATCCTCTTCTTGGCCGCTCGCGAGCAGTCTGCCCGCCTCATCGACGATCGACACGCGCTGGGGTTTCAGATCGGGAACGGCCGAAGCCACCAAGTGCTGGATAGCCCTGATCTGTCCGGGATCGAGGGTACCTCTCATTTTCAAGACGATCGACGCGGATGGTTGAGCCGAGGAGGGGCTAAACAATTTGCGTTGCGGCATCACCAGGTGAACACGCGCCAATTGCACGCGATCGATCGTTCGGATGGAACGCGCCAGTTCGCCCTCGGTGGCGCGCAACCGATTGATGTTTTGAACGAAGCTCGTCGCTCCAAGCGTTTCGCCATTGTCGAAGATTTCGTAGCCAACGGTGCCCCCGGCGGGAAGCCCTTCCTCCGCCAAGCTCATGCGCAAGCGCAACACGCGCTCCTCGGGCACCAGGATAATTGCACCGTCCTGGCGGACCTCGTATGGCACGTTCATGCCTTCGAGCTTCTTCACGACGTCAATCGAGTCTTCGAATGCCAATTCGGTGAAAAGGACGCCCATTTGGGGCTGCGAGAACCGCATCGTGATGAAAATGAAGAAGCCGATCAGCGCGACGGCGACCGCCCCCATGGCCGCTATCCGGGCTGAACCCAGGGTTTTGACGAACTCTGTGACGCTGTTCACCTGCGGCGCTTCCTTCTCATTCCAATCGCCCGCATTGGAACGGGGCTTTCGTTCAGCGATTGCTCAGCGTGATGCTCTGGGTAGGCAAAAACTACCCAGTGAGTCCTAAACAGAAGCTTAATCGCTGTGCGGTTTCGGGATTTGCGGCCGAGGCCGAGCGGCAAGTGGAGGGGAGCGCGCTGCTCGACCCATGCCGGAGCCAGCGACGAAGGGCGGGCAACGCCCGGTTCCGAAGCGGGTTCGTCAGAGCATCCGACGGCTGGCCCTCTAAAGCGGGTTGCGCATCAACGGAAACGGGAATTGAGGATTGAGTTAGGCGCGATAGTCCTGGATGCGCGTTGCCCTTAGACCAGGCAAGCCATGCCGGTCGATCGAACGCTGCCAGCTCAGGAATTCGTCGACGGTCAGTGTGTAGCGCTCACAGGCTTCTTCGAGACTGATCAGCCCACCGCGCACGGCAGCGACGACCTCCGCCTTGCGGCGGATGACCCAGCGTTTGGTATTTTGAGGAGGGAGATCCGCGATGGTCAACGGGCTTCCATCGGGCCCGATGACGTACCTGACGCGCGGTCTATACTGCTCCGTCATGCTGCACTCAACACACCTTACTGTACACCCAGCACGGAAAGGTACAGCATGCCGCTTAAGATTTGGCTAAACGCCAGGGTTAAGGGTATGCAAAGAGCCGTGTCGAAGCGGATCGAATATCCGCAGGCGGGGCATCAAGGCGTGGTCGGCGACCTGATGGATGTGACCTCGTCGAGTTTGATGGTGCGATTGCCCGAGGTTAGAACCACCTCCGAGCCGCTCATGTCGACGCCATCGACGATGCCGGTGAACGACGTCGAGGCACCCAGCAGATTGCCGGCCGAATCCTTCGCGCGTAGCGACAGCTGATAGGAACCAGCGGGAGCGATCCCTCCGCCGGAGGTCTGTCCGTTCCACACAAAGGTGCCGGCGCCCGCCGCGATCGACTGGTTTTGCGCGAAGACGATGTTGCCGTCACTGTCGCTGACCGTGAAAAGAGCGTCGTCGCTTGCCGCGGGAGTGTTGTACTGCCAGGTTGCGACGCCGTTTTGAAGGTCGGAAATCGCTCCCGAACCCGTGATTTCCTTGCCGATATAACCGACGACATTGGTGATGGTAGAGGCGGCCGAAACGTTGATGAGTTTCTCGAGATTTTGGTTCATCTTGACCGTTTGCTCGGCCTCTGTGAACTGCACGAGCTGTTGGGTGAACTGATTTGTGTCGACCGGGTCGAGCGGATCCTGATTTTGCAGTTGAGTGATGAGGAGTTGAAGGAATGTATCGAGATTGCCCCCCAAGGCCGTGCGGTCGGCGGTGGCCTGGCTTACTGCCGCCACGGTCGAGAACGGATTGACTTCGAGCATGGGGGTGGTCCTCGTCAGATACGAATATCAACGTGGTCAGAGGCGATTAGATGGTCGTACCGAGCAATCAAATGATGGTCCGGCGTTGCCTCTTTGGTGTGATTTTCGCGGTCGGTCAAACCATCGCCATCGCGACCCCAATTTCCTGATGCGCCGTCCTGGCGATGTCCTTGATTAGGCAGGCTTTGATTCTTGAGCGAAAACGTCAGGCCGTCCTTCGACACATCCAAGCCCGAATTCTGCAAAGCCCGTTCGAGATGACGGGCGTCGCGCTGCAGGAGATCGAGCGTCTCGGCCCGTTCGACGATTAGATGCGTCGTCGCCTGGCCATCCCGGCTGACGTCTAGTCGAATCTCGAGACGACCGAGTTCCGGAGGGTCCAAACGGATTTCAAACCGTTTCGCTCCTGCTTGCGCCTGTTGAGCGACGTGCACGGCTACGGCGTTGACGGGAAATTGGGGCGACGGCGTCATGCCGGACACCGGCGTGTTTGGTGCCAATTGAATACCCGATGAGCCCTGATGAAGAACGGGCTGCAGGGATGCGGCTCCAACATCGATGTTCGCGTTGCTGCCTTGAAGAGGCGGTCCGTCACTGGCCTGGATGGTGGCTGAGGGTATGTTGAAGGCATCAGGCAGGTTCCTGTTGCCGCCGCTTGACGAAGCATTTGCACTGGGTATTTCGATGCCGGGTCTCTTGCCGGCACCAGTGGCTTGGCTGTTGGCGCCAGTTGCTATGACGTCGGGCCCAGAACCGGTGTTTTGGTGAGATCGCTGTGTGTCGCCGGCGGTCGACTGCTGCGGCAACGACGCGCGAGCGGGTTCGGCGCTGCCGCTCTGACCAACCGTACTCTGGCCGGTCGGCGAGGGGAGCTGCTTTTCACGGTTCTGCCCGGTGTCGTTTGCCACCTCCAAGCCATGCTGACCTGGCCGATCACCAACTCTGGCCGCCGCACGTTCCAGTCCGACCCCGGAAATCGAAGCCTCGCCGACCTGCCGATCGGAAGTCGATTGCGCCAATTTTGATGGAGAGAGATGAGCGAATGCGTTGCCGTTGAGCCTCGCTGGCGAGAGCACCGTTGACGTATCGTCATCTTCAGAATTTGCCCCGGACCCGTCCGGGGGAATGATCACGTCGGCAGGTGAGCCAATGTTAGCAGCCGCGGCGCCCCCCAGCCTTTTTTGCGGAGCGTCTGGTTGAAGACCCGGCGTGGCCAATTCTGTGGGTTGCGGGAGCGGAGTGTTGGTGCCGAGCTGAATTTGCTCAAGGAGTGCTCCAGGGGCAGAATAGATCGAATCGTTCGGGTTCCCATCTCTGGTGTTTTCAGAGCTGCCTTCGATCACTTGTGCGTAGTCCCTTGCAGGATCCGCCACTGGCCAAGACCCCAACGGAAGTGAGGTCGCCGGTATTTTGTCGTCCACGCCAGGAGATTTGTCTTCGCTCTCGGTCGAACCGGTGGCCGATGCTGGTTTCGCACCGACCTGTTGCGCGACTGCTGCAAGAAGCGCGTCGAACACGCCGCTCGACTTTTCCGCCGTCTGATTTTGCCCCGATGGAAGTTGGTTCGTTTTGGGGCTCGTCAGACTGAGAAAAATATTCGCGCTGTCGGCCATTGGTAATACGCCTGATACTTTAATTCCTTGAGGCAACCCAGCAAAAGATGGGCCATCCAATGCTGGGAAAAATAACAAGTAAAAACAATAGCATAGAGAATCATTGTCCAAGCTGCTCCGGAACAGCAGCACACAAACCCGGCAGAAATTGCCGCGACCCGGCGAGAAATGCCTGCAAGCGTGCCGAAGCTGATGGCTTGCGATTGATGAATTGCGGCAATATGGTGAGCGCGCCCTTTCCAGGGTCACGGGCGCGCGCCGAATCTAGGTGGCCGGGTGGCAACACGGTCACGGTGGGGTGGCGTCAGCGGGGATCACAGCAGGCGTTCCAGGGGCCTCCACACTTCATGCCAAACATGAATCCTCTAGATTTGCAGGGGCTTGAAAAAGGCGTCCGCATTGTCGTGGCAATGTCGGGCGGCGTGGACTCGTCGGTTGCAGCGGCGTTGCTCAAGCGTGCGGGCTTCGAGGTCATCGGGATCACGTTGCAGCTTTACGATCACGGCACGGCGATCGGCCGCAGCGGGGCGTGTTGCGCCGGCCGCGACATCGCCGATGCCCGACGCGTCGCCGAAGCGATCGGCATCCCCCACTACGTGCTGGACTACGAAAGCCGTTTTCGGGAGCGTGTCATCGACCGGTTCGCCGACAGCTACCTGGCCGGCGAAACGCCGATTCCCTGCGTGGCCTGCAATCAAAGCATCAAATTCAGGGATTTGCTCGATACGGCAAGTGAGTTGGGCGCAGACGCCCTGATCACCGGTCACTACGTCCGCAGCCGGCTCACCGCTCGAGGATGGCAATTGCACCGGGCGATCGATCCCGAGCGAGATCAAAGCTATTTCCTCTTTTCGATCTCAAGCGAACAGCTCGAGCGGCTGAGGTTCCCCCTTGGCGGCCTGCTGAAGACGCAAACGCGCGCGCTTGCTGTCGAGCTCGGACTGCCAGTTGCGACGAAGCCGGACAGTCAGGACATTTGCTTCGTCCCGCGCGGCGGTTACGCGAGCGTGATCGAAAGATTGCGACCCGACGCGGTCAAGGGGGGAGAAATCGTTCATGTCGACGGCCGTGTTCTTGGAAGCCATGACGGGATCATCAATTACACCGTCGGCCAGCGCCGCGGCCTGGGGCTTGCCCATGGCGAGCCCCTCTATGTCGTCCGGCTCGATGCCGACCGTAGCCGGGTCGTGGTCGGGCCGCGCGAAGATCTGGAGACACGACGCATCCATTTGCGTGACTTGAATTGGCTGGGCGATGGCGCGGTTGATGATGTGCTGGCCGAGGGGTTTGACGTGCACGTCAAAATCAGGTCGACTCAACCTCCTCAACTGGCCAGACTGTCTATGGAAAATGACATTCCGGTCGTGGATTTGGTCAGCGGCGAGTACGGCATTTCTCCCGGCCAGGCTTGCGTATTTTATTCCGGCTCCCGGGTTTTGGGGGGCGGTTGGATAGCGTCGGCTGACTTGGCGCATGACATTGAGCCTTCGGCCCGCGGTGGCGAAGACATTTGGTCCAATGGAGAAAGCGCGACCGCTTGCTGAGACAACTCATCCGAGACGAAGTTGCGCGGGTTTGCGTGCTATTTGCCAATCAAGTGGAGTAGAGGGAAGACGGTGCATACAGAGCCAGTTATCGATACCAGCGCTGTAAGGTCGGCTTACCGGCGGTGGGCGCCCATCTACGATTTGACGTTTGGGCGAGTGGCGGAAGCCGGACGCAAACACGTGGTCGACATCATAAATAGCCGCCAGGGTTCGGTTCTCGAGGTGGGCGTGGGGACGGGGTTGTCGCTCCAGGGCTACGGAGAGCACCTGGAAATAACCGGCATAGATTTGTCCCCCGACATGTTGACCAAGGCCGAGAGCCGTGTTGAAGAGCTTGGGCTGAGCAACGTCTTGGGACTGCACGAGATGGACGCCAGCGCGCTCGAATTCGACGACGCGGCGTTCGATACGGTCGTGGCCATGTATGTGATGACCACGGTTCCCCAACCGGAGCGCGTCATGGCGGAGCTGGAGCGCGTCTGTGCCCGAGGCGGACAGGTCATCCTCGTCAATCACTTCAGCCAGGACAACGGCTTGCTGGGCTGGGTCGAGCAGCGCATGGCGCCCCTTGCCAGGGAGCTTGGATGGCGACCCGTGTTTCCGATCGAGCGTGTGATGGGTTTTGGCGATTTGCGCTTGGCCGAGCGCCGCGCCCTGAAGCCGTTCGGCTTGTTCACGATGCTGCGCTTCGTCAAGCAGCCGGAACTCGCCGACGCCCGCATCGACTCAGAGGCACAGACATCGAGCCCATCGCTTCAACCCGCGACCGCGAAGGCGCTATATCGCGACGGTGAGCCCAAGGGGGCTGCTTGACACCTTCCGGCGCCGCTTCTTATATCGGCGAAATTCGACGCGCCTTGGCGGAGTAGCTCAGCTGGTTAGAGCAGCGGAATCATAATCCGCGTGTCGGGGGTTCGAGTCCCTCCTCCGCTACCATTTACGTGACACCTCGAATTCGTTTCTTTCCGCCAAAGCTGCGGTTTGGGAACGTTGCCCATGCCGTCCGGCAATGGCGGCGCGATTGTGTTTCAGTCGGACTGCATCCGTCCCTCGCGGATCGCCTCCCAAAGGAGGGCATTGGCTTCCGCGCAGTGGCAGCAGATGAACTCGGGCAGCTGGTGAGGGGCATCGGAGCCCTTCTCGAACAGCCACGGTCCCTCCAACAGCATTTTCAACGCCTGGCGCGCGATGTCTTCCGAGACGTCGTCGAAGTGGCCTTCGCTCGCGCGGTATACGGCCACTGGCCGGCCGGCATGGTCCTGCGAGGCGATCTTTTCGCAGCATTCCTTATACGAAAAACCCGGTTCGGTTTCATCGAAGACGATACCCAGGGGGCCGAAGTCGAGCACAAGGAAATACGTTTCCGGCAGATCGCCGAGAGGCCAATCTCGTGCGGCGGACCATTTATGTGTGCGGTTCGATTGCATCTGCTTTTGCCTGACGGACGGCCCGGCCGGACACCTGGGGAGGAGGGGCTGGGGATATGTGCCGGTTTCCGGCCGGGCCGCCGATGCTTGCATCGTGATTGTGTTGTCTCCGGCTTTTCGTCGGAGACAACAAGCATACTACTACGCATATAGCGTATTTATGTCAACGCAAAGTGCGTAAAAATATATATCGAAATTATTTTTTTTGAGGAGGCTGTGTCGGTTCAACCGCGCCACTTCACCGGCGCGGCCCACTCAACTTCCTGATCCTCCATCAGCGGCGCGTTCCAGCTTTCCAGATGGAAGTGGCGAGGACGCGTGCCGCGGCGCAGGATCTTGACGAACATGCGTCCGTCGGTGAGGCGCACCACGCATTCCCGTCCGATCAGCTCCTCCGGCGGGCGGTCGTCTCGCACATAGAACAACCGTTCGCCGTCAAAGTAGCGGGGATACATGGAATCGCCGCGTACGAGTACGGATACGGCGTTGGAGGGCGTGCCCGGCGGCGCCTCGGTTTCCTCCAACCCTGACCCCAGAAAATGGTCGTCAACCGGGTTTATCTCGGCGCCTGCGCCCACATAGCCGACGACGGGAATCGCCATCGACGTCTCCGAGCGCGGCGACCCCTCGCCCTCCAGGATCCATTCCCACCGGACCTTGAAGGCCTGGGCGTAGCGCTTGGCCTTGTCGCGGCTCGGGATGCGGTCGCCGTTCTCGTGACCGAGATAGGTCGAGATCGGCCAATCGAAGGCGCGCGCCGCATCCGTCGCGGTCGCATATCCGGCGCGCTCGCGCGCCCAACGCAACCGGCGTCCTGGTGTGTCCACGAAAAATGCCCCGAATCCTGTGGCCTCGAGAGAGGGCCAAATTCGCATATTGCGTTACGCAATTGGCGTTGACATATATACGCAAAAAGCGTAATTAGCGACTTCGTATTGTGATCGCCATTCCACCCTGGATGTTCACCGATGACCAAGGAAACCGATCTCGACGGAGCGCCGATGATCGTCGTCAAACGCGCGTCCTTCGACGAACGGGACGGCGTGGCGCGCTGCGCCCTGTTGTTACGCCGCGCCATCCGCACCCACGATGCGCTTCCCGACCGCTACCGCCAGCGCGTCTGGCCCGATTATCTGCAATCGAGCGCCGATGCCTATGGTTACACGGATGTGAGACCGCCCAAGTTCCGGCCGAATCCCAAGGACGTGAGCAGCGTCAGCGCGATGCCCACCAAAACGAAGAAAAGGGCGCGCATGCCTTGAATCTCCCTGTTGCCGGGTGTCCTGGCGCTCATGTAGGCATGAAATCATGCCGATTCCATATGTCATCCGTTCCACGTGAGCAGATGACCTTCGCAACTCCGGCAGTCGCTGCTGCCGAAGCCCGGCAGGGCGGTGGCGAACGCGCCCGATGCCGCAAGCCGCCGGACGAGGGCGCATTCCTTACCCCCCGGCACGGCGAGCGCAGCGATTGCATAGGCGTCATCCGTCAGCTGATCGATATGCCAGTGACGGGGCTTTCCGCGCCGGAAGTGGCGCGCGACACGCGCTCTCAAGCCCCCCGGCCCCTTGGCGCTGCCGCCATAGGCGTACCAGCCTCCATCGAGCTCCAATTCCCCTCGACCCCCGAGCGCAACACTGCGCGGCCCCGCCAATCCCACCAGCAGAAGATAGGCGCCGGATTCTCGCGGGATCCGCGC
>CAYVYD010000043.1:0-12435 GCA_964454415.1 uncultured Hyphomicrobiaceae bacterium
CGCGGGTGCGGCGTGCTCCTCCGGCAAGGTCGAGCGCTCCCACGTGCTCGACGCGATGGGGGTGGGCGAGGATTTGGCGCGCGCCGCGGTCAGGGTCTCGATCGGCCATGGGACGGACGAGGAGGACGTCGAGCGCTTCGCCACGGCGTGGCGCGACATATACCGCCGCTTCGAGGCGCGGGGGCGGGCGGCGTGATCGGGGAACCGGGCGGACGGCTGATCGAAGCAATGGTTTGGAGAGTGTAATGCCAGCGGTTCAAGAAACGGTCGAGCGGGTCAAGACCCTCGACGTCGACAAGTACAAATACGGCTTTTCCACCGAGATCGAGTCGGTCAAGGCGCCCAAGGGGCTGAACGAGGACACGATCCGCTTCATCTCGGCCAAGAAGGGCGAGCCCGAGTGGATGCTCGAATGGCGGCTCGATGCCTTCCGGCGCTGGCTCACCATGGACGAGCCCACCTGGGCGCGCGTCCACTATCCCAAGATAGACTTCCAGGACCTCTATTACTACGCCGCCCCCAAGAGCAGCGAGGGGCCGAAGAGCCTGGACCAGGTCGATCCCGAGCTGCTCAAGACCTACGAGAAGCTCGGCATCCCGCTCAAGGAGCAGGAGCTTCTGGCGGGCGTGCGCAAGCAGGGCGAGCCGAGCGAGCTCGACGAGACGCTGGGCGGCAATGGTTCCGGCAGGGTCGCCGTCGACGCGGTGTTCGATTCGGTCTCCGTCGTCACCACCTTCAAGGAGGAGCTCGCCAAGGCGGGCGTCATCTTCTGCTCGATCTCCGAAGCGGTGAAGAAGCACCCCGAGCTGGTGAAGAAGTATCTGGGCTCGGTGGTGCCGACGTCCGACAATTTCTACGCCACGCTGAACGCCGCCGTCTTCTCCGACGGCAGCTTCGTCTACGTGCCCGAGGGCACCCGCTGCCCGATGGAGCTTTCCACCTATTTCCGCATCAACGAGCAGCAGACGGGCCAGTTCGAGCGCACCCTCATCATTGCCGACAAGGGCGCCTATGTGAGCTATCTGGAGGGCTGCACCGCGCCGATGCGCGATGAGAACCAGCTCCATGCCGCCGTGGTCGAGCTGGTCGCGCTGGATGATGCCGAGATCAAGTACTCCACCGTCCAGAACTGGTATCCGGGCGACAAGGAGGGCAAGGGCGGCATCTACAATTTCGTCACCAAGCGCGGCGACTGCCGGGGCAGGAACTCGAAGATTTCCTGGACCCAGGTGGAGACCGGCTCGGCGATCACCTGGAAATATCCGAGCTGCATCCTGCGTGGCGACAACTCGCGCGGCGAGTTCTATTCCATCGCCGTCTCCAACGGCTATCAGCAGGTGGATTCGGGCACCAAGATGATCCATCTGGGGCGCAACACCTCGAGCCGGATCATCTCCAAGGGGATTTCGGCGGGCCGCTCCTCCAACACCTATCGCGGCCTCGTCTCGGCCCACCGCCGGGCCACCGGCGCGCGCAACTTCACCCAGTGCGATTCGCTGCTGATCGGCGACCGCTGCGGCGCCCACACCGTGCCCTACATCGAGGCCAAGAACGCCTCGGCCACCTTCGAGCACGAGGCCACCACGTCCAAGATCTCGGACGATCAGATGTTCTATTGCCAGGCGCGCGGCATGAACGAGGAGGAGGCGGTGGCGCTGATCGTCAACGGCTTCGTGCGCGACGTGCTCCAGCACCTGCCGATGGAGTTCATGGCCGAAACCCAGAAGCTGATCGGCATCTCGCTGGAGGGCAGCGTGGGCTGACGGTCCGGTGCCGGTTCGAACGTGAAAGAATGAGTGGGAAGTATCGAATATGCTGAAAATCAAGGACTTACATGTCGAGATCGACGGCAAGGAGATCCTCAAGGGACTCGACATCGAGGTTCCCAAGGGCGAGGTCCACGCCATCATGGGCCCCAACGGCTCGGGCAAGTCGACGCTCGCCTACGTGCTCGCCGGCAAGGAGGACTACGAGGTCACCAAGGGCTCGATCACCTGGAACGGTAAGGATATTCTGGGGATGAGCCCGGACGAGCGCGCCGCCGCCGGCGTATTCCTCGCCTTCCAGTATCCGGTCGAGATCCCGGGGGTGGCCACCATGACGTTCCTGCGCGCCGCGCTCAACGCGGTCCGCAAGGCGCGCGGAGAGGACGAGCTCACCACGCCCCAATTCATGCGGCTCGTGCGCGAGAAGGCGCAAGCCCTCAAGATCGACCCCGAGATGCTGAAGCGGCCGCTCAATGTCGGCTTCTCGGGCGGCGAGAAGAAGCGGCACGAGGTGCTGCAGATGGCGCTGCTCGAGCCCACGCTCTGCGTGCTCGATGAGACCGATTCGGGGCTCGACATCGACGCGGTGCGGATCGTCTCCGAGGGCGTCAACGCGCTGCGCTCGCCGGACCGGGCAATCCTGGTGATCACCCATTATCAGCGGCTTCTGAGCTACATCGTGCCGGACCGCGTCCACGTGCTCTCGGCCGGCAAGGTCGTGCGCTCGGGCGACAAGGAGCTCGCGCTCGAGCTCGAGCAGTCGGGCTACGCCGAATACGGCGAAGCGGCCGCTTGAGGGGGCGATAATGGACGCGTCGGTGAACACGCTAACCACCAAGGCGGAGCTCGGCTTCGCGGAGATCTACGAGCACGTCAAGGCGGCGCTTCCCGGCGCCGATGCTCCCTGGCTGCGCGAGATCCGCAGCGAGGCGTTCCGCGCCTTCGAGCGGCAGGGCCTGCCGCACCGGCGCGTCGAGGAATGGAAATACACCGATTTGCGCGCCAGGCTCGAGGAGGCCTTCGCGCCGGCCTCCAAAAGCGCGGCGGTCGACGCCAACAGGGTGGCCGGGGCGTTGGGTACGGGGCTCGGCGGGCTCGACTGCCACCTCGTGGTGATCGTCGACGGCCGCCTGGCGCCGGAGCTCTCGGATCTCGACTTTCTCGGCAAGCGCGGCGAGGCGATGGACCTGGCCGCCGCGCTCGCCGCCCCGCCCGCCTGGCTGCGGCAGCGCCTCGGCGATGGCGGGGAGGTGGGCAGCGGCGTCCTTCTCGACCTCAATACCGCGCTGATGAGCGACGGGGTCGCGCTTGCGATCAAGGCCGGCGCACGGGTCGAGAAGCCCGTTCACATCGTGCACCTGCACACCGCGCCCGAAGCCTCGGGCGCGGCCATGAGGCACGTGATCGCGCTGGGCGAGGGGGCCGAAGCCACGCTGATCGAATCCCATGTCAGCCTCTCGGACGCGCCCTCGCAGACCAACGTGGCGAGCGAGGTCAGGCTCGCCGCCGGCGCGGCGATGAACCACGTCAAGTTCCAGAACGAGGCCCGCCAGGCGGCCCATCTCTCGACCTGGAGGGTTACCCTCGAGGGCGACGCCCGCTACGACGCGTTTCAGTTCAGCGAGGGCGCCGGACTCGCCCGCAGCGAGCTGCACATGCATTTCGCCGGGCGTGGCGCGGAAGCGCGCGTCGGCGGCGTCTTTCTGGGGGCCGGCAAGCAACACCTCGACACCACGCTCTTCGTCGACCACGCGGTGCCCGACTGCCGCAGCCGGATTCTCTTCAAGGGCGTGCTGGACGAGGAGGCGCGCGGCATCTTCCAGGGCAAGATCGCCGTGCGGCGGGAGGCCCAGAAGACAGACAGCAAGGAGATGGCCCAGGGCCTGCTGCTGTCGGAGCGGGCCGAGTTCGATTCCAAGCCGGAGCTCGAGATCTTCGCCGACGACGTGGTATGCGGCCACGGCTCCACCTCGGGCCAGATCGACGAGGAGTTGATGTTCTATCTGCGCGCCCGCGGCATCGGCGAGGTGGAGGCGCGCTCGCTGCTGATTCAGGCCTTCGCCGGCGAGGCGCTGGAGCTGATCGCCGATGAGGCCGTGCGCGAGGCGCTGATGGACGAGGTGCGCGGCTGGCTCACGCGCGGGGTGGGCTGAGCCGATGGAGACGCCCATGGAGCTGAACATCGAGGCGCGCGCCGCCGAGACCGGCGGAGAGGACTACGACGTCGAGGCGATCCGCGCCGATTTTCCGATTCTCTCCCGCACCGTCTACGGCAAGCCGCTGGTCTATCTCGACAACGGCGCCTCGGCGCAGAAGCCGCGCGTCGTGCTGGATGCCATCCAGACCGCCTATGGCGAGGAATACGCCAACGTTCACAGGGGCTTGCATTATCTGAGCAACACCGCCACGGCGAATTACGAAGCCGCGCGCGAGCGCGTGCGCGCCTTTCTCAACGCAGCGTCGGCGGACGAGATCATCTTCACCCGCAACGCCACCGAGGCGATCAACCTGGCGGCGCAGTCCTTCGGCGGCGAGGTGATCGGCCCGGGCGACGAGATCGTGCTCACCATCATGGAGCACCACTCCAACATCGTGCCGTGGCATTTCCACCGCGAGCGCAACGGCGCCGTCCTCAAATGGGCGCCCGTCTCCGACGGCGGCGAGTTCCTGCTGGAGGAGTTCGAGAAGCTGCTTGGACCGCGCACCAGGATGGTCGCCGTTACCCACATGTCCAACGTGCTCGGCACCATCGTGCCGGTCGCCGAGGTGGTGCGCATGGCGCGCGAGCGCGGCATCCCGGTGCTGATCGACGGCGCCCAGGGCGGCGTCCACATGGACGTCGACGTTCAGGCGCTCGATTGCGACTTCTACGCCATCACCGGCCACAAGCTCTACGGGCCCACGGGCATCGGCGCGCTCTACGCCAAGGCCGAGCATCTGGAGCGGATGCCGCCCTATCAGGGCGGCGGCGAGATGATCGAATCGGTGGCGCGGGACGCGATCAGCTACGGCAAGCCGCCCTTTCGCTTCGAGGCGGGGACGCCGGCGATCGTCCAGGCGATCGGCTTCGGCGTGGCGCTCGACTACGTGAAAAGCGTGGGCCATCAACGCATCGCCGCCCATGAGGACAGGTTGCTCGCCCATGCGCACGCCCGTCTCGAGGAGATCGACGGCCTGCGGATCATCGGCAACGCGCCCGCGAAGGGGAGCATCGTCTCCTTCGATCTCGAGGGCACGCACCCGCACGACATCGCAACCATCATCGACCGGTCGGGCATCGCCGTGCGTGCCGGTCACCACTGCGCCCAGCCGCTGCTGGAGCGTTTCGGCGTGACCGCCACCTGCCGGGCGTCGTTTGCCATGTACAACACGCTCGAGGAGGTGGACGCGCTGGCGGACGCGCTGATCAAGGCCAAGGAATTTTTCGTATGATCGACAAGCAAGACGAGCGCGGACCCCACGATTTCCTGATGAGCGAGGAGCAGCAGCGGGAGGCCTGCGCCGAGACGGTCAAGGCGGTGAAGAGCGCCTCCAAGGACGCCAAGGGGGGTTTGAGCGAGCAGGAGCTCGAACGGCTCACCCACGAGATGGTCGCGGCTCTCAAGACGGTCTATGATCCGGAAATCCCGGTCGATATCTACGAGCTCGGCCTGATCTACCGGATCGACGTGGATGACGAGCGCAACGTCGAGGTCGACATGACGCTCACCGCGCCGGGCTGCCCGGTGGCGGGCGACATGCCGGTCTGGGTGGAGAACGCCATCGCCAGCGTCGCCGGTGTCGCCGGCGTCAAGGTCAATCTGGTGTTCGATCCGCCCTGGGACGTCAGCCGCATGTCGGACGAGGCCCGCGTCGCGCTCAACATGTTTTGACGTTGAAGGGCGGGGATGGAGCGCTTATTTCGAAACCAATGACGACGCAGAGACCAAGACCCCAGGTGATGCGGTTGACGCCGCGGGCGGCCGAGCGCATCAAGGAGATCATGGCGACCTCGCAGAAGCGGGCCGTCGGATTGCGCGTGGGCGTCAAGAACGGCGGTTGCGCGGGCATGGAATACACCGTGGATTACGCCGCCGCCCCTGGTTCGATGGACGAGGTGGTGGAGGACCACGGCGTCAAGCTCTTCATCGAGCCCAAGGCCGTGCTGTTCCTGCTCGGCACCGAGATGGACTACCAGATCGACAAGCTCTCCTCGGGCTTCGTCTTCAACAACCCCAACCAGACGAGCGCCTGCGGCTGCGGCGAGTCGGTCGCCATCGAGCCCGTCACCCGCGCGGCGCTGGAAGCCTACGCCAAGGACGAAGGCCGCGCCTGACTCCGGCGGAGCGGCTGTTTCCGGACGTTCCGTACGATCGAGAAGGGGGTGAGCGCCCTCAGGCCGCGCCCATGGCGGCGTAGGCGTCCTCGTCGGTCTCGCCCTTGACCTGGTCGCGGCCGCCGTGCTTGGCGGCGTAGAGGCAGGAATCGGCCCGCTCGATGAGCTGCTTGGGATCCTCGCCCCTGCGGTGCAGCGCCGCGCCGATCGACAGCGTCACGTGGCCCAGGCTCGCGCCCGTCGACTTCTTCACCAGCTCCTTGGCCTTCACCGCGGTGCGGATTTGCTGGGCGACGGTGATCGCGTCCGCCAGCCCGGTATCGGGCAGGATCACGGAGAACTCCTCGCCGCCGTAACGGGCCACCATGTCGCGGCCCTTGACGTTGGCCTGCATGGTCTTGGCGACCAGGCGCAGCACGCCGTCGCCGGCCAGGTGCCCATGGGTATCGTTGAACTTCTTGAAGTGGTCGATGTCGATCATCAGCAGGGCGAGCGGACTGCAGGTTTCCTCGGAGTTGGTGATCGACTCGGCCAGCACCTGGTCGTAGCGCTTGCGGTTGGCGATGCCGGTCAACTCGTCAGTGAAGGATTCGGCGCGGACCATTTCGAGGTCCATGTGCAGTTCGGTGATCTGCTTGTGGGACGCCGACAGGCGGCCCTCGAGCTCTTGGGTGTTGGCGGCCATTTTCTGGGTCGCGGCGAGCACGCTGCGCACCACCATCTTGAATTGCTGGGGATCGGAAAACCGGCCCAGTTGCTCGTTCACCAGATCGAGCGATTGGCTGAAGGAGGTGGTGCAATCGGCCGCCGAGGCGAGGCTGTTGAGGACCTCGGTGATTTCCGTGCTCATGTAGTTGCCGACTTCCTCGACCTTGTTGTCGAGGCGGCTGGCGCCGATGAAGGTGTCGTAGAAGGCGGCGGTATCGTCGGCGCAGACCTCGTTTTTGGCGGCGAGCATCTCGCGGACCGCCTCGTTCAGCTCCTTATTGGTGCCGGAGGCATAGGTGTAGAACAGCTCGTAATTCTTCGGAACCGGCGGGGTTCTGGATTTCTGAAGAAATCCGAGGGCGTTGCGGCTGATCTCCACCGCGCGCTCATATTCGTAATCCTGCGTCACAGGAACGCTCCCTGCGTCATGCCGATCCCGAACGGTTTTGGATCCATCGGCCATGGCGTACTGCCACCTGACAAGCCCGCCATGGAACATCGCCTCGCCGGGTGATGCTCGCCCCGCGGCGAAATGTTCCCGTAGGCGGAACCTATCGTCCACGATCCGCTATTCGGGTTAAGGGAGGGTTAGTTTGCGCCGGCTCGCCGGCTCAGGAGGCGCGCGGGGAGCGTTTCAAGAAGGCCGGCACGTGGTCGCCCATGCCGACGACGCGCTCGCCGCCTTCCTTGCGCTGCCCCTTATCGCGCTGCCCCTTGTCGCGCTGCCCCTTGTCGCGCTGCCCCTTGTTGCGCGGTTCCTTGTCGCGCCGGGACCCGCCATTGGCGGGCTCGGCCTTGCGTCGCTTCTTGGCGCCGCCGTTGCCGTCGTCGGCTTGCGGCGCGGCCTTGCGAGCCTCGGTTTTGGCGCCCGCCGGTTTGGCGGAGCTCCGCTCGGCGGCGGGCTTGGGCCCGCGCTCGCCGCGGCGGCGTGCCGGGCGGCGTCCGCGCCGCGAATCGAAGTCGTCATGGCCCGGGGCAGCGCCGATCCACTCGATCTCGCCGCCGAGCATGTCGGTGATCGCCTTGAGCGCGCGCTTGTCCTGGGGCGTGACTAGCATGGCGGCGAAGCCCTCGCGGCCCGCCCGTCCGGTGCGTCCGATGCGATGCACATAGTCCTCGGGCTGGATCGGCACGTCGTAATTGAAGATGTGGCTGACGTCGGGGATGTCGAGGCCGCGGGCGGCCACGTCGCTGGCGACCAGCAGCCGCACGTCGCCGTTGCGGAAGGCTTCCAGCGTCGCGGTGCGCTGATGCTGGTCCATGTCGCCGTGCAGCGCGGCGGCGTCGAAGCCGTGCTTGACGAGGGATTTGTGCAGTGTCGCCACGTCGCGCTTGCGGTTGCAGAACAGGATGGCGTTCTTGACGTCGAGCTCGCGCAACAGGGAGCGCAGTGCCTCGCGCTTGGCGGCGGGCTCGTCGGAGCAGAATTTCGCCCGCTGCACGATGGTCCCGGCCGCGGTCGCCGGCGGGGTCGCCTCGATGCGCTCTGGATGGTTGAGGAAGGTGTCGGCCAACCGCTGGATCTCGGGCGGCATGGTGGCGGAGAAGAACAGCGTCTGGCGGCGCGGCGGCAACAATTTGCTGATGCGCTCGACGTCGGGAATGAAGCCCATGTCGAGCATGCGGTCGGCCTCGTCGATCACCAGGATCTCGACGCCGGTGAGCAGCAGCTTGCCGCGCTCGAAATGGTCGAGCAGGCGGCCCGGCGTGGCGATCAGAACGTCGGCGCCGCGGTCGAGCTTGCGGTTCTGCTCGTCGAAGGAGACGCCGCCGATGAGCAGCGCCACGGTCAGCTTGTGCTGCGAGCCGTAAAGCTCGAAGCTGGCCGCCACCTGGGCCGCCAGCTCCCGCGTCGGCTCGATGATCAGCGAGCGCGGCATTCGCGCCCGGGCGCGGCCGCGCTCGAGCCGCGTTAGCATCGGCAGCACGAAGGAGGCGGTCTTGCCGGTGCCCGTCTGGGCGATGCCCAGCACGTCGCGCCCCTCGACCGCGAAGGGGATCGCCTGGGCTTGAATCGGCGTGGGTTCGGTGTAGCCGACGGCGTCGACCGCGGCGAGGACCTTTTGGCTCAGACCAAGATTTTCAAACGTCATGCGTTAAAGTCTTAATCGCGGCAATGCCACAAGCGGACCGCTTGCTTTCAACGTCGGGTGCGAAGCAATGGAAACTGCGGCCGATTTGTGCGATTCGCCGACGAAGAACTTGAGTTGAAGATAGGGGGCGGCTGCGATTTGTCAAACCCGCACTTGTGCGGTGGCGGCCGCCTTGGCGATAGTCGGTGTGAATTTGTGGCGAGGATACGGGAAGAGACAGGGTAATGGCGAAATTCTGGGAGAGCGGGTCGGGCGCGGCCGAAGGCGACCACGCCAAGGTGGCGGTGCGCCCGCCGGTCCTGTTCGGCGCGCCGTTGCTGGCGGCGATGGTGCTCGAGGAGCTGCTGCCGCTGGGCCCCGGCCTCGGCGGCGGCGGCATGAGGGCGGTTCTGGTCGGCTTGGGGCTGGTGGTGCTGGGGCTGGTTCCCTTTGGCCTCGCGGTGCGCCGTTTCCTTGCCGCCGGCACCAACATCCCGACCTGGGAGCCGAGCTTGGCGCTGGTCGAGGAGGGGCCGTACCGCTGCACCAGAAACCCGATCTATATCGGCCTGGTGACGGTCTATTTCGGCCTCGCGGTGGCGATGACAAGCGTCTGGGCGGTGCTGTTGCTGCCCTTTCTCGTCGCGGTTCTCCATTACGGGGTGGTGCTGCGCGAGGAGGCCTATCTCGCGGCCAAGTTCGGCGACGCCTACCGCGAATTCCAAAAGCGCGTGCCGCGGTGGCTGTGAGGCTCCGCTCCCGAACCGGGCAGGGGCCCGTGTGACCCGGGCCCTCTTCGTTCCAGGCCTGCTGTGCACGGGCGATGTGTTCGCGCCGCAGCGCGCGGCGCTCTCGCCGGCCCTCGAGATCGAGATCGCCGATCACCAGGGCGCCGACAGCATCGAAGGCATCGCCGGCGGGATATTGGCGCGCGCGCCGGGGCGCTTCGTGCTGGTGGGGCTCTCGCTCGGCGGCATCATCGCGCTGGAGATGGCGTTGCGGGCGCCGGAACGCATCGAGGCGCTGGTGCTGATCGACACCTCCGCCCGCGCCGATACCTCCGAGCAGGCCGCCCGCCGGCGCTGCTTCATCACCTTCGCCGCCCAGGACGGGCTTCGGCGGGCGATGGAGAAATCCATTCCCTTGATGTTGGCGGAGTCCCGCCAAGAGGATCCCCGTCTGCGCGAGACGTTGTTTGCTATGGCCGAGGCTTGCGGCCTCGACGTCTTCAGCCGCCAGCAGGGCGCGCTCGCCGGCAGGCGCGACTATGTGGGCCGCCTCGGTGCCGTTTCCTGTCCCACGCTGGTCATCGCCGGCGAGGCCGACGCCATGACGCCGCCGGAGCTCGCCGGGGAGCTGGCGGCCGGAATTCCCGGTGCGCGGCTGGAGATCGTCGCCGGCTGCGGCCATCTCTCGACGCTCGAATGCCCGGAGGAGGTGACGGCGCTCATCGCCGCCTTCCTGCGCGGCCACGGGTTGATGGGCTGAAGGGCGAGCGCCTTCAGATATCGAGGTCGCTGGCGAAGGGCGCGCGTTCCTGGATGAAGCGGAACCGCGCCTCGGCCTTGTTGCCCATCAGCTGGTCGACCGTCTGCGCCGTCTTCTTGCGCTCCTCCTCGACCACCTGCACCCGCAGCAGCGTCCGGCTCGCCGGCGCCATGGTGGTTTCCTTGAGCTGGCGGGGGAGCATTTCGCCCAGCCCCTTGAAGCGGCTGATCTCGACCTTGCCTCTCCGGTCGAACTCGCTCGCCAACAGCTCGTCCTTGTGGGCGTCGTCGCGGGCGTAGAAGGTCTTCGCCCCCTGGCTCAGCCTGTAGAGCGGGGGGACGGCGAGGAACAGATGGCCGTTGTCGATCAGCTCCGGCATCTGCCGGTAGAAGAAGGTGATCAGCAGCGAGGCGATGTGGGCGCCGTCGACGTCGGCGTCGGTCATGATCACCACCCGCTCGTAGCGCAATTCCTCGTCCCGGTACTGGCCGCCGGTGCCGCACCCCAGGGCCAGCACCAGATCGGCGAGCAGCTGGTTCTGCACCAGCTTCTGGCTGCTGGCGTTGGCGACGTTCAGGATCTTGCCGCGCAGCGGTAGCACCGCCTGGGTTGTCCGGTCGCGCGCCTGCTTGGCGGAACCCCCCGCCGAATCGCCCTCGACGATGAAGATCTCGGTGCCCTGGGCCGAGTTGACCGAGCAGTCGGCGAGCTTGCCCGGCAGGCGCAGCTTGCGCGTCGCCTGCTTGCGGCTCACCTCCTTCTCGCGGCGCCTGCGCAGCCGCTCCTCGGCCCGCTCGACCACCCAGTCGAGCAGCTGGTTGGCCTGGGCGGGGTTGCCGGTCAGCCAGTGGTCGAACTCGTCGCGGACCGCCGCCTCGACGATCCGCCCGGCCTCCGCGCTCGCCAGCCTGTCCTTGGTCTGGCCCTGGAATTCGGGGTTGGGGATGAAGACCGAGAGCATGATGGCGGCGGTGCCGATCACGTCGTCCGGCGTGATCTGGGCGGCGCGCCTGTTGCCGGCGAGCTCGCCATAGGCCCGCAGGCCCTTGGAGAGCGCGCTCCTCAGGCCCGCCTCGTGGGTGCCGCCCTCGGGCGTGGGAACGGTGTTGCAGTAGGAACTGAGGAACCCGTCGCGGTCGGCCACCCAGGCGGCCGCCCATTCCACGCTGCCCGATCCACTGGCCTGCTCCACCCGGCCGGAAAAGCTTTCCTGGGTGAGGGTGGTGGCATCGTCGAGGCGCAGGGAAAGAAAGTCCTTGAGGCCGCCGGGGAAGTGGAAGCGCGCCGAGGGCGGGGTGTCGTCGCCCGGCTTGATGAGCTCGGGCGCGCACGTCCAGCGGATCTCGACGCCGCCGAACAGATAGGCCTTGGAGCGCGCCATCCGCAACAGCCACGCCGGCTTGAAGGCGCAGCCCTTGCCGAAGATCTCGGGATCGGGCCGGAAGCGCACCCTGGTGCCGCGCCGGTTGTTGACCTTGCCGAGCGTCTCGAGCGGACCCTCCGGCTCGCCCCTGCTATAGGTCTGGCGATAGAGCGTCTGGGCGCGCGCAACCTCCACCTCCAGG
Organism: uncultured Hyphomicrobiaceae bacterium; assembly: GCA_964454415.1. Taxonomy (GTDB): domain Bacteria; phylum Pseudomonadota; class Alphaproteobacteria; order Rhizobiales; family Methyloligellaceae; genus JAJFHN01. The sequence goes on from CAYVYD010000043.1 coordinate 11,915, forward strand.
CGCTCGGAGAGCGCGTTGACGACCGAGACGCCGACGCCGTGCAGGCCGCCCGCGGTGTTGTAGACGCGGGCGCTGAACTTGCCGCCCGAGTGCAGCATCGTCATGATCACTTCGAGCGCGGACTTGTTCTTGAATTTGGGATGCGGGTCGACCGGGATCCCGCGGCCGTTGTCGGTGACCGTCAGCCAGCCGTCGGCGTCGAGCTCCACGTCGATCCAGCCGGCGTGCCCCGCCACCGCCTCGTCCATGGCGTTGTCGATGACCTCGGCGAACAGGTGGTGCAGCGCCTTCTCGTCGGTGCCGCCCACATACATGCCGGGCCGCCGGCGCACCGGCTCGAGGCCTTCCAGCACCTCGATGTCGGCGGCGGTGTATTGGCCGTCGTCCTTGCCGGGCTTGGCCTTGGCGCCCTTGATCGGCTCGGCCTCCAATTCGGCCTCGAGCTTGGCGAAGAGATCGCGCGATGCAGCCATGGTCTGGTGTTTCCTGGACCCCGTAGCCGGATTCCGTCCCGCCCGCGG
>CAYVYD010000044.1:0-12210 GCA_964454415.1 uncultured Hyphomicrobiaceae bacterium
GCGGGCGCATATCGGCTTCGTCTTCCAGGAGCCGCGGCTGCTTCCCTGGCGCACGGTCGAGGACAACATCCGCCTTGCCGCCCCCGACCTCGCCGAGGCCGCGCTCGCCCGCCTGTTGCACGAGACCGCGATCGCCGAATTCCGCTTCCGCTTTCCGGGCGAACTCTCGCTGGGGCTGGCGCGCCGGGTCTCGATCGTCCGCGCGCTCGCCGCCGAGCCCGATCTGCTGCTGCTGGACGAACCCTTCGTCTCGCTGGACGAGGCGACGGCCGCGACCCTGCGGGCGCTGGTGGCGCGCATCCTGGAGGAGCGGGCCGTCACCGCGATCCTGGTGACCCACGACCTGCGCGAGGCGGTCGAACTCGCCGACCGGATCATCACCCTCACGCCGCGGCCGGCCCGGGTGCAGTCCGAACGCGTCATCGCCACGCCGCGTTCCAAGCGCACGGCCGCCTTTCGGAACAAGCTTCTGGAAGAGATCGGCCGCGCCGCAAAGACAAAGGCGCGCTGAGCCGCCTCACACCAGCGCGGGAATCACGAACATCGGATAGCCGGTGTAGAGCGCCGCGGCCCAGGCGGTGAGGAAGCCCGCCACGAAGAAGCCCGCGAGCCCGCGTGCCACGCCTTTTGCGTAGCCGCCCAGCGTAGATGAGGACCCCGCACCCGTGACCGCGGCGAGGTAGGTGGCGCCGAACAGCACCACCATCGAGGCGCCGCCCGCCACGAGCGAGGCGCACCAGGGGCAACTGTATTGCGGGTCGGCGTGGTGGACGTTGCAGTCGGCGTCGAGCCCCGCCCAGGCCCAGGTGCAGCCGCACTGGAACAGATAGTTGCAATAGGGCGTGACGAAGAGCGCGGCGAAGACCAGCATTGTGAACCCCGCCCAAACGTCGGGCCGCCTCGCCCAGGAGAGAAGTCCATTCGCGGCCATGTGCCTGCTCCTTCGCCCGGCCCCAACGCATTCAAGCTTCCATATGGGTAATACGCGCCGCCGATCCAGGCAAGGCGCCTTTGGGAGAACCGTCGGACGGCCGAAAGCGGGCGGCCTCAGCCCCGCGCGCCGCGGGGTTGCAGCCCCTTGGCGGGATCGTAGGCCCAGATGGCGGCGACGAGAAAGCCCATGAACGCCGCCGCGACGATGGCGAGCGATCCCCAATTGACCTCGCCATAGAGCGCGAAGCGAATGAGCTCGACCGCGTGGGTGAAGGGGTTCCAGGCGCAGACGTGATAGAGCGCCACGCTCGATTCCTTGATCTTCCACAGCGGAAACAGCGCGGAGGAGGCGAAGAACATCGGGAAGATCACGAAGTTCATCACGCCGGCGAAGTTCTCGAGCTGCTTGACGGTTGAGGAGAGCAGCATGCCGAGCGCGCCCAGCATGAGGCCCGAAAGCACCAGCGCCGGGAACACCGTGACCACGCCCCACAAGGGCAGATCGACGCCGAACAGGAAGGCGACGGCGAGGAAGGTGTAGACCTGGAGGATCGAGACGAAGACGCCGCCGGTGAGCCGCGAGAGCAGCAGGTACCAGCGCGGCAGCGGCGAGGTGAGTAGCACCCGCATCGAGCCCATCTCCCGGTCGTAGACCATCGAAAGCGAGCTCTGCATGCCGTTGAAGAGCTGGATCATCGCCACCAGCCCCGGCGCGATATAGACGTCGTAGGTGATGTAGGTCTCGTACGGCGGGATGATCGAGAGCCCGAGCGCGGCGCGGAAGCCGGCGGCGAACAGGAACAGCCACACCAGCGGGCGCACCAGCGCGGCCAGAAACCGCTCGCGCTGCTGCAGGAAGCGCAGCGCCTCGCGCCAGACGACGCCGCGCAGCGCATAGGCGTAGGCGGTTCCGCTCACCGCGCCTCCTCCCCGCTCTCATTCGTGAGGCCGTCGAACGCTTGCGCCAGCGAGCCCGCGCCGGCGCGTTTCACCACCTCGCGCGCCTTGCCCCGTTCCACGACGCGCCCCTTGTGGAGGACCACGATGTCGTCGCCGCCATCGATCTCGTCGATCAGATGCGTCGCCCACAGCACGGCCAGATTCTGCTCCCGGGCGAGCGCGTGCACATGGGCGACGAGGCCGGCGCGGCTCGCCACGTCGAGCCCGACCGTGGGCTCGTCCAGGATCAACACGCCGGGGTCGTGCAGCAGACCGCGGGCGATCTCGACGCGGCGGCGGTGGCCGCCATTGAGCACGCGCACCTTCTCATCCGCCCGCGCGCTCATCTCCATCCGCTCCAGCTCGCGCGCGATCGCCCGCTCGCGCGCCGCGCCCGCGAGCCCGTGCAGGCTGGCGAAATAGGCGAGGTTCTGGCGCACCGTGAGGTCGAGATCCAGCGTCGGCTGCTGAAACACGATGCCGAGGGGGGCGAGCGCCGCGCTGCCCGCGCCGGCGAGATCCCGGCCGGCGATCTCGATCCGCCCGCCCGCCGGCGTCAAGAGCCGGGTGATCAGCGCGAACAGCGTGGTCTTGCCGGCGCCGTTGGGGCCGAGCAGGCCGGTGAAGCGGCCGGGCAGCACGTCGAAGCCGACCCGGTCGAGCGCCCGCTTCTCGCCGTAGGAATAGCTCAGCTCCTGGACCGACAGGGCGGGCGCCGGCCGCGGTGCCTTGCCCTTGGGGTCGGATTTCGCGGAAACGGGCGCCATCTCGGTCATGGCCTCAACCTAGCCCTCTCCATCACCCAGGCCAAGGGCGTCGCCGGTGTGAAGCGGGCGCGCCGGCGGTGCCCGCCCGGTGCTCACTTTTCGTTAAGGCTTTCGCGAAATTGAAGGGCCAAACCGCCGCCCGCTCGCCCTTCCTTAAGACTAGCGCGCTAGGCTCGCGCCCAATCAACAATCCTCAGGAAGAGGGAGCGTCATGCGCGTTTCAAGCATCGTCATGCTTTCGGTCGCGCTCGTCTTCGGGCTGATCGCCGCCTTTCTCGCAAAGGTGTGGCTCGACCGCCAGGCGGTCGGGCCAGAGGTCGCCCTTCAGCGCCCCGCCGAGCACACCGGCCGGGTGGTGGTCGCCGACAAGCCGCTGCGCTTCGGCATGACGCTCTCATCGGGCATGTTGCGCGAGGTCGACTGGCCGCAGAGCGCGATTCCCCAGGGCGCCTTCACCGACAAGGCGGCGATCTTCAAGGACGGCGGCAAGCGGGTGGTTCTCGCGGCCATCGCCGAGAACGAGCCCGTGCTCAAGGCCAAGATCACTGGCCCCGGTCAGCGCGCCACCCTCTCGGCGATCGTCGCCGAGGGCATGAAGGCGGTCTCGATCCGCGTCAACGACGTGCTGGGCGTGGCGGGCTTCATCCTGCCCGGCGAGCGCGTCGACGTGCTCCTGACGCGCACGCCGCGCGGCGAGATGGACCAGAGCGGCGCCCAGAAGGAGGCGGCCGCCTACACCGATCTGCTGCTGCAGAACGTGCGCGTGCTCGCCGTCGACCAGCTAGCCGACGACCGCAGCGACGAGCCCACCGTGGTCAAGACCGTGACGATCGAGGTCGACACCGAGCAGACCCAGAAGCTGGCGCTGGCTTCCGCGGTCGGCACGCTCTCGCTGGCGCTCCGCAGCGCCGGCTCCACATCGCCCAACCGAGCGCACCGGATCACGCTGAGCGACCTGCGCAGCGATCTCTCGCTCTCCCGCAAGGCGGTCAAGCTCGCCGGCCCGAGCAATGGCGGCCTCGCCGTCAACGTGACCGTCACCCGCGCCGGCGAACGCCAGGACTACAGCGTGCCGCGCGAGGGCGCGTTGCGGTAACGATCCGATAAGCAAAACGTCTAACCATTTCTCAAGCAAAAATCGAAGTCGCCGCAAAAACCGCTTCCTTCAAATACTTCCATAACTATTGACCCGTAGAGTCGGTCCTCAACGAACAAAAAAAGTCGAATAAGGACTTTTTGGGGGGACGTGATGACTCTGGATACGGGGTTCATCGCCCGGCACGACTGCCGGACGATGGTGAAAATTCCTGCAAATGCGCCAGCCGGAACCGCGCAGCGCACATCCGCATTCGGACCGCTCGCGGGCTCGGCTGGCGCCCTGCTGATCTCGCTCTGCGCGCTCTTCGCCGCCTGCTTCGCGCTCATGCTGGTGCAGAGCGGGCCGGCTCTCGCCAACGGATCGGCGGGCAATGCTCACGTCATCAGCCTGGAGTCGCCCGAGCAGATCCGCCGCCTCACCGTAACCATCAACAAGTCCGAGACAATCCGCATCGAGCAGCCCTATGTGGAGGCGCTGGTCGGCAACGCGGAGATCGCCGACGTGATCCCGCTCACCGACCGCTCGCTCTACGTGCTGGGCAAGAAGATCGGCTCGACGCGCCTGTCCGTCCTCGACGACGCCAAGCGCCTGCTCGGCATCATCGAGATCGAGGTGGCCTATGACGCCACCGCCCTCAAGAGCCAGCTCCACAAGAGCCTTCCCGGCAGCGGCGTCAACGTCACCTCGGCCAACGGCAAGCTGTTGCTGACCGGCTTCGTCTCCGACGCTATCGCGCTCGAAAAGGCGGTCGCCATCGCCAACCAATACGCGCCCGACGCCGTGACCAACCAGCTCACCGTCTCCGGCTCCCAGCAGGTTCTGCTCGAGGTCCGCTTCGTCGAGGCCTCGCGCGAGGCCGCCCGCCACCTCGGCGTCGGCTGGGACCTTCAATCGCGGCAAGCCGGCAGCTTCCAGGCGCTGACCAATCTGCCGGGCACCGTCGGCCTCGGCGCCTTTCCGAGCACGGTTCTGCCCTTCGGCTCGATGGTGGCGCGGCTGCTGAACGGTGGCCTCTCCGCCGACACCATCGTCCAGGCGCTCGAGGAGCGCGGCATGGCCCGGCGCCTGGCCGAACCGAATCTGGTGGCGCTCTCGGGCGACACGGCGAGCTTCCTGGCCGGCGGCGAATTCCCGTTCCCCGTGGCGCGTCAGGACGACACCATCACCATCGAATTCAAAAAGTTCGGCGTCGGGCTGGCCTTCACGCCGACTGTGCTCGCCAGCGGCATCATCAATCTGAAGATCGAGCCGGAGGTGAGCGAGATCGACCCCAACAACACGCTGACTGTCAACGACACGACCATTCCGGGTCTGGTGACCCGGCGGGCCAAGACCACCGTCGAGCTGCGCGACGGCCAGAGCTTCGCGATCGCCGGCCTGCTGCAGTCGAACCACACCAATGCGCGCCGTCAGCTCCCCTGGATCGGCCAGGTGCCGGTGCTGGGCTCGCTGTTCCGCAGCGCCTCCTACGAGAAGAAGCAGACCGACCTGGTGATCATCGTCACGCCGCATCTGGTGCGCCCGGCGACGCCGCAGCAGCGGCTGGTGACGCCGCTCGATCAGACGATGCCCGGCAATGACATCGACTATTTCGCCGCCGGCAAGGACGAGTTGTGGAATACCCGCGTGCTCGACGCGGCGGGCGAAGACGTGGGGCTCGGCGACGAAGGCCACATGCTGGACGTGACCAACTACGTGCCGCTCGAGGCCCCGGCCCCGCTTCACACCGGCTCGCTTCCAGGGGGAGGATCGTGATCATGACACCTACTTCCACGAGGATATTGAACGCGCTCATCGGCCTCGGCCTGCTCGCCGCACCGATCGCGCTTTCGGGATGCCGGGCCGAGAACCGCTATCTCGCGCGCCGCGATTCCATCACCCTCGGCGCCGGCGAGGCGGTCGCCCGCAACAACGCGATCCAGGTCATCGATCCCTGGCCGAAGCAGTCCCAGAACCCCGATTTCCGCACCGACGGCAAGCGCATGCTGGTGGGCATCGAGCGCTATCAGCGGAACGAGAGCCTGGAGCCTGAGGGCGAGGACACGACCGAGCGGTTCGCCAACGAGGAATCGCCGCCGCCGGCCGCCCCGCCGGCGCCCTAGGCGGACGAGGAAACCGCGGAGTTCGAGATGTTGAGGCAGTTCACGAAACCGAGCGACGACACCGTCGTTGTCGACCTGGTGACCGGGAGCGAGGAGCTTGCCCGGCGGCTCGGCGCCATCTTCGAGCAGGAAACCCGCTTCAGCCTCGACAGCGTCTCGGCGAGCCTCGCCGAGGCCGAGACCAAGAGCGCGGGCCAGTCCGGGCGCGCCATATTGCTGGTCGAGATCAACGCCGCCGACAGCGAGGAACTCGCAGCGCTCGAACGCATCATGGACCGCTCCGGCACCGGCCTCGCGGTGATCGCCATCGTCGACGCGCTCTCCGAAGCCACGGTGCGCAAGCTGCTGCAGCTCCGCGTCTCCGATCTGATCTCCAAGCGGGATTCCCAGCAGGACCTGATCAAGGCCTGCGAGCGGGCGCTGCGCCCGGCGAGCTCCCAGTCGCGCTTCGGCGGCGCCACCTGCCATGCCTTCGTCTCCGCCGGCGGCGGCGCCGGCAACACCACGCTCGCCATCCAGAGCGCCTTCGTGCTGGCCCGCGAGACCGGCCAGTTCCAGTCCACCTGCCTGGTCGACATGGATTTCCAGCGCGGCGCCGTCATCGACTATCTGGATCTCGATCCCAACCTGCAGATCGACGAGATCGCACCCAATCCCGAGCGGCTCGACAAGCAACTGCTCGAGGTCATGGTCTCGCGCCACGACACCGGGCTGGCCGTGATCGCCGCCAGCAACGCGCTGCGCTCCTATGAAACGATAGGCGGCGATTTCGTGACCCACATGCTGGACCTCGCCTCGCTCAAATTCGACAACCTCATTCTCGACATGCCGCGGGTGTGGCTGCCGTGGACGCGCAACGTGCTGGTGGGGTCGGACAAGGTCTACGTCGTCACCGAGATGACCGTTCCGGGCCTGCGCCAGGCCCGCCGTCTGGCCGATGCCCTGACCGAGGAATGCGGCGAGGAGATCAACGTCTCGGTGATCGTCAACCGCTTCAAGAAGACCCTGCTGGGCGGCATCAACGCGGTCCGCCGCCAGGACGCCAAAGACGTGCTCGGCGCCTATCTCGCGGGCTTCGTCGCCCAGGACTATCCGCTGGTGCGCGAGGCGATCGACCGCGGCGTGCCGCTTTACCAGATCAACAAGCACAACCGGGTCGACAAGGATCTGAGCGACATCCTGTTGCGCGAGGAGGCGGCCGGCGGCCCCCATCCGGCGGGCGCCCTCGCGCTCCCGGCGCCGGCCTGACGCGGCTAGGTTTCGTTAAAATTTGAACGCCGCGATTGGGCATTTTTTTGCCTTTTTTCCCTAGACTTGGCCGTGCCGCCGAAAAGCGGCTCGGTCGGGTGAAAACAGCGGACGAGGTGTGACCATGGGGCGTTTTTCGGCAGGACGGCAGGCCTTCGCCCCGGTGCCCCACGACGCGCCCGCCGAGGAGGCGGCCGCCGGCGAGGAGCGCGAGCCGGGCCAGACCGCCGGCAGGGAGGCCAGCGGCGGCGGCGACGCCCAGCTCCTCAAGACCCGCCTGCTCGACGCCAAGGTGCGCCTCCACCGCAAGCTGATCGACGAGATCGACCTCGCCGCCATGGAGCGGATCCCCGAGGCGGAGCTCCGCAAGCAGATCACCGGGATGCTGGGCGAATACGTGCTCTCCGAGCGCCTGCCGCTGAACGCCGAGGAGCTCGACGCCTTCGCCGACGAGCTGTTCGACGAGATGACCGGGCTCGGCCCGATCGAGCCGCTGCTCTCCGACCCCACCATCACCGACATCCTGATCAACACCCACGCCCTGGTCTTCGTCGAGCGCCGCGGCCAGCTCGAAGAGACGCCGGTGCGCTTCAAGGACGAGGCGCATCTGCTGCGCATCCTCAACAAGATCGTCGCCGGCGTCGGCCGCCGGGTCGACGAGACCCACCCCATGGTCGACGCCCGCCTGCCCGACGGCTCGCGCGTCAACGCGGTGATCCGCCCGCTCGCCGTGGACGGCCCGCTGATCTCGATCCGCAAGTTTTCCAAGCGCCCGTTCTCGCTGGACAAGCTGGTCGACATCGGCAGCATCCGCCCGCAAATGTGCGAGGTGCTGGCCGGCGCCGTGAAGGGCCGCGTCACCATCATCATCTCCGGCGGCACCGGCAGCGGCAAGACGACCATGCTGAACGCGCTCTCCAACTTCATCTCCCACAAGGAGCGCCTGGTGACCATCGAGGACGCGGCCGAGCTGCAGCTCCAGCAGCCCCATGTGGGCCGCCTCGAGACCCGCCCCCCCAACCTGGAGGGCAAGAACGAGGTGCGTCAGCGCGAGCTGGTCAAGAACGCGCTGCGCATGCGCCCCGACCGCATCATCCTGGGCGAGGTGCGCGGCGAGGAAGCCTTCGACATGCTCCAGGCCATGAACACCGGCCACGAGGGCTCGATGGCGACGATCCACGCCAACAATCCCCGCGAGGCGATCTCGCGGCTGGAGAACATGGTGGGCATGGCCGGCCTCAACATGAGCGAGGCGAGCGTGCGCGCCCAGATCGCCGCCGCCGTCCAACTCGTCGTCCAGCTTCAGCGGCTGAGCGACGGCACCCGCCGGGTCACCAGCATCGCCGAGATCACCGGCATGGAGGGCAACGTCATCCAGATGCAGGAGATCTTCGCCTTCGTGCGCAAGTCCACCGACGATGACGGCAAGATCCACGGCGAGTTCCGCGCCACCGGCGTGCGGCCCAAATTCCTCGACGAGATCAAGGCCATGGGCATCCGCGTGCCCTCCGAATATTTCGACCCCAAGGCGCCGTTGTGATGGCCGGCCTCGACGCGCAACCGCTGCAACTGGCGATCTTCCTGTTGGTCGGCATCGCCGCGTTCCTCGCCATCGAGGCGGCGTATCTCGCGGTCTCGAGCCGCGCCTCCTATCTGCGCAAGGTCAACAAGCGCCTCGCCATCCTCGATGCCTCCGGCGATCAGCTCGACGCCCTGGTGCAGCTTCGCCGGGCGCGCAGCCTGACGTCGGAGGGCAATTTTCGCCTGCCGCTCATCTGGCTCAACCGGCTGGTGCTGCAATCGGGCATCACCATGGGGCTCTCCCGCTTCGTCTCCATCTTCGGCTTCGCGGCGCTCGCCGTCTTCCTCGCCGTCAACCTGCTGGAGGGCAGCCTGCTGCTCGCCGCCGCGGCCGCCGCCGCGAGCGCCACCGCGCTGCCGCTGCTGGTGCTCAAATGGCTGCGCCGGCGCCGCTGCCGCGCCTTCGAGGCCCAGCTTCCCGACGCCGTCGACATCATGGTGCGCAGCCTGCGCGCCGGCCATCCGCTGCCCGTCTCCATCGCCATGGTGGGACGCGAGCTCGAGGATCCCATCGGCAGCGAGTTCGGGCTCACCGCCGACGAGCTGACCTACGGCCTCGACCTCGACCTCGCCATGGGCAACATGGCGAGCCGGGTTGGTCAGGACGATTTGGCGCTGCTGATCGTCGCCATCACCATCCAGGCACGGACCGGCGGCAATTTGGCCGAGATCCTCTCCAACCTCTCGCGCATCCTGCGCGCCCGTTTCAATATGCGCCGGCGGGTGCGCTCGCTGTCCGCCGAGGGCCGCTTCTCGGCGCTGGCTCTCAGCATCCTGCCCTTCCTGGTATTCGGTGCGCTCACCCTTTTCGCACCGGAGTTCTACGGCGGCATCTGGGGCGAGCCGATCGTCGCCCGCGTGCTGGGCGCCGCCTTCGCCTTCATGATGGTCGGCAACTACATCATGTACCGCATGATCCAGTTCAGGATGTGAGCCGATGGGATCCGCCCTCACCATGTTCTCCAACCTGCTGAGCGTGAATCTGAGCGGCCTCGTCGCCCTGTTCGTGTTCCTGTTCGTGGCCGCAGTCACCTTCGCCGCGATCACCGCGATCCGCGCCCGCGAGGAAATCCGCTCCCGCGTGCTGTTCTCCGGCTCGATCGGCGGCGTCGATCCCTCCGACCGCCGGGCGCTGCGCCACCAGCAGCTCGCCCGCACCCGCAAGCTGTTGAGCCGCGCGGCCGCCAACTTCGTGCCCCAGGACGAAAAATCCATTTCCGCCGTGCGCAAGCAGCTCGCCCAGGCGGGCTTCTACCAGCCCGCCGCGCTCGCCTATTACTATCTGGTCCGCGTCGTGCTCGCGGTGTTGCTGCCCTGCGCCTTCATGGCCGCCAACCACTATTTCGAGCTGGAGATCACCGGCACCCGCGAACTCACCATCGAGATAGCGCTCGCCATTCTCGGCCTATACGCGCCGCGCATCTTCCTCGCCCGCGTCACCGCCCGCCTGCAGCGCCAGTGCCGCGAGGGGTTCCCCGATTTCATGGACCTCATGGTGGTCTGCGCCGAGGCGGGCTTGAGCATCGACGCCGCGCTACAGCGCGTCAGCCGCGAGCTCGCCCCCTCCTACCCCTATCTCGGCACCAACCTGCATCTGGCGACGCTGGAGCTGCGCGCCGGCAAGGGCGTGAGCGACGCCTTCCGCCACCTCGCCGACCGGCTTGGCATTCAGGAGGCGCTCAATCTGGGCTCGCTGCTGCAGCAGTCCCAGGAGCTCGGCACCAGCCTGTCGGACGCGCTGCGCGTGTTCAGCGAGGAGATGCGCGGCAAGCGCATGGCGGCGGCCGAGGAAAAGGCCCACGCGCTCCCTGCCAAGATGGCCGTCCCGATGATGATCTTCGTGTTTCCGATCATCCTGGTGGTGATCCTGCTGCCTGTGTTTGTGCGCATTTCCGGCCACATGTGAGGCGCCGCCGGGCCGAACGCGGCCTTTAACGTTAACGCCCTGTTTAGGCTAACGCCGCCGCGCGCGTGAGGGGCGTCCCGATCCGGCTTAAGATCGTGCGATGTTGGGCGAATTGAGAGCCGGTTTCGCCATGGCGATTAGGCATATGCTGGTTTTGGCCGCGGCGCTGGCGCTGGCGCCGGCGCTCGCCGGTTGCCGGGCCAACGCCGGCGACGGCGACATCACCTACGGCATCGACGGCGTGCGGCCCGTCGCTATGTCCCGGGGCTCGCAATCGCCGCTGGAGCGCGGCCGCCTGCACTACGCCCGCGGCGACTATGGTCTCGCCGAGAAATATTTCCGCCAGGCGGTGGAGCAGAACCCCGACAACCCCAACGCCTGGATCGGGCTCGCCGCCTCCTATGACCGGCTGAAGCGCTTCGACCTCGCCGAGCGCGCCTACAAGGTCGTGATCAAGATGGTCGGCTACAACGTGCCGGTGCACAACAATCTGGGCTATCACTACTACCTGCAGGGCAATATGCGGCAAGCGCGCAAGCACTTCGAGGCCGCCCACGACCTCGACCCCACCAATCCTCAAGTGATCGCCAATCTCGAATTGCTGGACGCCACCTGAGGCCCGCGACCGGCCGCCGCGATCGTCACTTCACCTCGAACGTGATCACCGTGCCCTTGGCCTCGAGGCCCGCGGCGGCAAGCGTGAAGGTGCCGGTGCGGATCGGCGTGAAGCAGAGCTCGGACTCGGCCTCGTACTCATATTCGAGCTCGTAGAGGTTGGTGGCCTTGATCTCCATGCCGCCGGCCTCGACCTTGCGGATCCAGATGTTGCGGAAGAAGTCGACGCCGCGCAGGGCGTATTCCTTCCGCCCCGTCGATTTGATCTCGAGCTTGTAGCATTTGGCGGTCTCGAGCTCGTAGGTCGGCTGCGAGACCTTGTAGCCCGCCTCGTCGGTGCCGAGCACCAATTCGGGCAGGCGCTGGCACTTGCGCACCAAATCACCTGCCGCGCGGGCCTCGCAGAACGGCGAGGAGGCCAGCGCCGCGGCGGTGCCCAACAACAAAACTCGGCTCGTCATCGGCTCAATCCCTTCTCTTGGCTTTTTCGTCAATTGGTGGGCAGGACGGCCACCCCCCACGGATAGCGGCCCACCTTGATGGTCTTGATCACCTTCAGCGCCTTGACGTCGATCACCGAAACGTCGCCCGAAACGCCGTTGGTGGTGAACAGCAGATCCTCCTCCGGCGTGAACGCCATGTGCCAGACCCGGCGCCCGACCAGCAGATAGGTCTTGACCTCGTAGGTCTTGGCGTCGACCACCGCGACGTGATTGGCGGGCCCGAGCGCCACGAAGGCGAGCGCGCCGTCGCGCGTCAACTGGACGCCGACCGGCTGGATGCGGTCGTGCGAGATGCCGGGCAGGGAGAACTCGATCTTGCCGATCTGCTTCATGCTGGCGACGTCGAACACGCTCACCGTGCCGCCAATCTCCGACGAAACCCAAAGCCGCTTGCCGTCGGGGTCGAAGGCTGCGTGGCGCGGCCGCTGGTCGACCAGCGAATTGTGCACCAGCTTGCGTTTGGCGACGTCGATCCAGTGCACCATGTTGGTGGTCTCCGAGGTGGTGACCGCCCACT
>CAYVYD010000045.1:0-12195 GCA_964454415.1 uncultured Hyphomicrobiaceae bacterium
ACGCTCCAGCCTCCCGCCGTCTCTTCCACCCGCTCGACCTTGGCGCCGAAGGTGACGCTTTTGAGAATTCCGAAATAGCGGGCGTAATCGTGCAAATAGGCGAGCACCTGGCGGTGACTCGGATAGACCGGATAGTCGTCGGGCATCGGAAAGTCGTCGAAGGGCGTCTGGGTGAGGGAGGAGACCAGATGCGCCGTCTCGTAGACCCGGCCCGAGGGCGTCGCCTCGTTCCATAGCCCGCCGATCTCCTTTTCCTGCTCGAAGCAGTCGAACGGGATGCCGCGCTCCTTGAAGGTCTTGGCGACCGCGAGGCCGGAGGCGCCCGCGCCGATCACGCAGTAGCGTTCGCTGGGTTGTTGCTTTGTCATCGGCTCTGGTCTTTCGGATTTGAAACGCGTTTAGCCACAGTTCCGGTCAACCGGTGTTCTTCCCGCCCCGCCGAATGAAACCCTTTCACGGACGAAATATGGGCCGGCCTGGCCGGTCTCTGCAAGTTGAGGTTCGGCTCTGGCTCACCCGCGCTCACCCCTTGCGCGCTTCGCTCAGATAAAGCTCGCGGAATTGCCGGGCGACCGGCCCCGGCTTGCCGTCGCCGATTTTGACGCCGTCGATCTCGACCACCGGCAGCACGAAGCTCGAGGCGCTGGTGAGAAACGCTTCGCTCGCCCCCAGCGCCTCCTCGACCGTGAAGGGGCGCTCGTCGACCACCATGTCGTCGCGCTCCGCGAGCGCGAGGATGGCACGGCGGGTAACGCCGGGAAGGATCGCGTTGCTCAACGGCCGCGTGACGACCGTGCGGTCGGCGAGCACGATGAACGAGGTCGACGAAGTGCCCTCGGTGACGAAGCCGTCCTCGACCATCCAGCCCTCGAAGGCGCCCTTGCGCTTGGCCGCCTCCTTGGCCATCGCCTGGGCGAGCAGCGCGGTCGATTTGATGTCGCGGCGCTTCCAGCGGATGTCGGGGAGCGTCACCACCTTGACGCCGGTCTCGGCATAGGGGGAATGGGTGAGCTGCTTTTCCTGGGTGAAGGCGACGAGCGTGGGTTGCGCCCCCTCGGGATAGGCGAAGTCCCGGTCGGCGCTGCCGCGGCTGATCTGCATATAGACGATGCCTTCCCGAAGCGCGTTGCGCGCGACCAGCTCCTCGTGCATGACGCGCAGCTCCCGGTCGCCGAGCGGGGCGGCGATCTCCAATTCGCCGAGCGAGCGGGCAAGCCGCGCCATGTGGTTGTCGAAGTCGACGAGCTTGCCGTCGAGCACCGCCGTCACCTCGTAGACGCCGTCGGCGAACAGGAACGCGCGATCGAAGATCGAGACCGTGGCCTCGGCCTCTGAGACGTAGGCGCCATTGACGTAGATGGTGCGGGGGCTGGACATGGATTCGTCTGGGTTGCCGTGGGAGCCGGCGGCGGCCGGCGCTAGCCGGCCTCGGCGGTGCGCGGCGCGGCGCCTTCGACCTCGAGGCCAGCCTCGCGGATCATGGCGAGGTCTTCCTCGGTATCGGCATTGGCGGTGGTCAGCAGCTTCTCGCCGTAGAAGATCGAGTTGGCGCCGGCCATCAGGCAAAGGATTTGCGCCTCGCGCGAGAGGTTGCGCCGCCCGGCCGAGAGCCGCACCCGCGAGGCGGGCATGGCGATGCGGGCGGCGGCCACCATCCGCACCATGTCGATCGGATCGACTGGTTCGCGCCCGGCGAGCGGCGTGCCCGCCACCGGCACCAGCGCGTTGATCGGCACGCTCTCGGGATGGGGGTCGAGATTGGCGAGCACCTGAAGCATGCGCGCCCGGTCGAGCTCGCTTTCGCCCATGCCGATGATGCCGCCCGAGCACAGCGTGATCCCGGCCTCGCGCACCCGCGCCAACGTGTCGAGCCGGTCCTGGTAGCAGCGCGTCGATATGATCTCGCCGTAGAATTCGGGCGAGGTGTCGAGGTTGTGGTTGTAGGCGGTGAGCCCGGCCTCGGCCAGCCGCCGCGCCTGCTCCTTGTTCACCATCCCCAGGGTTACGCATGCCTCGAGCCCCAGCGCCTTGACGCCGCGCACCATCTCGAGCACCGCCTCGAAATCGGGTCCGTCGCGCACCTCGCGCCAGGCCGCCCCCATGCAAAAGCGCGTCGCGCCCGCCCCCTCGGCAAGGCGCGCCGCCTCGAGCACGTCGGCGACCCGCATCAGCGGCGCGCGCGCGACCCCGGTCTCCTTGGCGTAATGGGCCGATTGGGGACAGTATTTGCAGTCCTCGGGACACGCCCCCGTCTTGATCGAGAGCAGGCTCGCGAGCTGTACGGTGTTTTCGGGATGGTGACGCCGGTGAACGCTCTGCGCCCGGTGGACAAGCTCGGTGAGCGGCAGGCGCATCAGCGCCAGAATCTCCTCCGCCTCCCAGTCGTGGCGCAGCTCGCCGCCCTCCGGCACTGCGTCGGGAGCGCCGTTCGGGGCGGTGGGATAGGTCGTGCTCTGGCTTTGGGACATCGCGGCTCGCTCGCGCCATTTGCTGCCGAAGGGGCGCTCCGGTAATACAGGATCATGGTGTCGAGAGAAAGCCGCTATGATGCCTTTCTGAAGGCGCGCGAGGCGCAGGACCTGCGCCGCGAGCTGCGTCCCGTGGGTCACGCCGGCGCCGTCCACCTCACCATCGGCGGCGTTCGCTACGTCAATTTCGCCGGCAACGACTATCTCGGTCTGAGCCGCCACCCCGCGCTCGTCTCACGCGCCTGCGAATGGGCGCGGACCCACGGCGCGGGCAGCGGAGCCTCCCGCCTCGTCACCGGCAATCTCGACCTCTTCGAGGGAATCGAGGCCAAGGTGGCGGCCCTCAAGGGCAAGCCCAAGGCGCTCGTCATGGCCTCGGGCTTCCAGGCCAACGCCGCCGTTCTAGAGGCGCTGCTCGATTCCAAGGTGCTGGGCGCCGAGCCCCTCGTCTTCGCCGACCGCCTCAACCACGCCAGCATGCATTTCGGTTGCGCCGCGGCGGGCGCGCGCCAGATCCGCTACCACCATTGCGATTCTGCCCATCTCGCCCAATTGCTGGAGAAGCACGCGGGCCATGAGCGTCCCAAGTTCATTCTGACCGAGAGCGTCTTCTCCATGGAGGGCGACGTCGCGCCCATGGCCGAGCTCGCGAAGCTGGCGCGCGAGTCGGACGCCATCCTCGTCTGCGACGACGCCCACGCCACCGGCGTGCTGGGAGAGAAGGGCTCGGGTCTCGCCGACGGTGCCGATCTCGTCATCGGCACCTTCTCCAAGGCGCTGGGGAGCTTTGGCGCATTCGTGGCGTGCTCCGCCACCATGCGCGACTACCTCGTCAACCGCTGCGGCGGCCTGATCTACTCGACCGCCTTGCCGCCCGCGGTGCTGGGCGCGATGGACGCCGCACTCGACCTGCTTCCCGCCCTCGACGACGAGCGAGCCCACGTGGCCCGCCTGGCCGCCACCTTCCGCGACGAGGCGACCTCGCTGGGCTGCGACGTCGGCGCGTCGCGGAGCCAGATCGTGCCCCTCGTCACCGGCGGCGCGGAGGCAGCGCTCGCCCTGAGCGCGAGCCTCGCCGAGGCCGGCATTTGGGCAAGCGCGATCCGTCCGCCCACCGTCCCCAAGGGCGCCGCGCGGTTGCGCATCGCCTTCTCCGCCGCCCATGGCGAAGCCGACCTCGAGCGGCTGTTGAGCGCGCTGGCGGGCCGGGAGCGGGTGCGCGTGAGCGCATGAAGTCTCCATGATTCCAATAGTTTGGATGGTGTCGTGATGGCGAAGGATGGGGCGCACCCGCCGCCGCTGATCTTCGTTCACGGCTGGGGCTTCAACAACCTCGTCTGGCGCGGCGTCGCCGATCTGCTGCCGGATTTCGAGGCGCACCACATCGAGCTCGGTTTCCTGAGGGGCGCCCCCCAGGGCGACAGCTCGATGCCCGATGGCGCCATCTGCATAGGCCATTCCTTCGGCCTCATGTGGCTGCTGAAGCACGCCCCGCGTCCCATCCGCGGGCTCGTGCCCGTCGCCGGCTTCGACTGCTTCCACGCCCATGTGGAGAAGGCCCGCATCGAGGCCATGAAGCGCGGCCTCGAGCGCGACCCCGTCGCCCAGATGGAGCGCTTCTGGGAAGCCTGCGGGACGGCAAGCTTTACGGAACGTGAGAATTACGACATCTCCGCGCTCAAGGGCGGCCTCACCTGGCTCGCCACCTGGGACGAGCGTCCGGCCAGGCGGGCGCTCGCTTGCCCGGTCATGGCGCTGGCCGCCGAGGACGACCGGATCGTGGAGCCGGCGATGACACGGGCCATATGGGGCGATGCCGATCTGCGGTTGCGCGCCGACGGCGGCCACGCCCTGCCGCTCACCCGCCCGCAATGGTGCGCCGAGGAGATCGATGGCTTCGCCCGCCGCATCGCCGCTTGAGTCCTCGCGCCTCAAGGCCCGTATGCGCGCCCGTTTCGCGCGCCACGCCGCCACCTATGAGCGCCACGCCGGGCTGCAGCGCGCCATCGCCGCCAGGCTCGCCAGCCATCTGCCCGCCCACGAGAGTCCCCACCTTCTGGAGATCGGCTGCGGCACCGGGTTCCTCACCCGCCATCTGCTCGAGCGCTATCCCGATGGCCACCTTCTCGTCACCGATATCGCGCCGGAAATGGTGGCCGCGTGCCAAACCAATTTCGAAGGCGCGGCCAAGGCCCGCTTCGCCGTGCTCGACGGCGAGGCGCCGCCCGGCGACACCCGCTTCGATCTCATCGTGAGCAGCATGGTCCTGCAATGGTTCGACGATCCCTCGAGGGGGCTCGAGCGCCTGCGCGCTAGGCTCTCGCCCGGCGGCGTGCTGCTCTACGCGGCGAGCGGTCCCGATTTCCTGCGCGAATGGACCGCCGTCATGCGGGAACAGGGCTTCGCGCTCGACGACCCGCCTACCGCCGCCTTGCCGGGCGTCTTCGACGAGGAGCGCACCCCCGTCGCCTACGGCTCGGCGCGCGACCTGCTGTCCGAGCTGCGGGGCACCGGTGCTGCGCGTCCGCTGGGGCCGGGCCGGCGACTCACGCCCCACCGCCTGCGCGAGGCCATGACCGCCTTCGATCGCCGCCACCAGGCCCGTGCCACTTGGCATGTGCTTTACGGCCGTCTGGACGGGGAGCGTTGCCCACGTCCCTGATTTGGCCGAGAGTGAGGGCGAGGCCCTCCGCAACCCCTTGGATCAAAGGCAGCAGTCTGTGTGGTTCCGCGTGAAGACGTTGTTGGCGATGGCGCTGGCCGCCGCGGTCTTGGCCCTGCCGCGCCCCAATGCCGCCACTGCCGCCGAGGGCGATCTCAAATGGCAGTTCAGCGAGTTCAACGATCCCGCCAATAAGGGCCGCATGACGGCGCGGCTGATCTTCGGCGTTCCCGAGACCGACGCCGTTCAGGTGTCGGGCGTCTGCGACGCCGCCCCCAGCACCAGCACGCGCTATTCCTACGTCACCTTCGCCGCCGACGTGGACCAGTTGAAGGAGGACGCCGGTGTGGATCTGCGCTTTTCCGGCGGCGGCTTTGAACATGTCATGAAGGGCTTCGTGACCGGGGTCGCGGCCGAGCAGGGCATCACCGGCGTCCGTCTCGATATCGCCCATGACGCCCCTATCTGGAAGGCGATAGCGGAGCAGCCGTCGCTCGCGTATCAGGTGCCGGGGCACAAGGCGGCGACGCTGAACCTCGCGGGCGGCAAGGACGAGATCAAATCCTTTCTCGACGCCTGCCGGGTCTATGCCCAGGCCTTCGAACGCCAAATCGGCGGTGACGGCAAGTCGGGCGGAGACGCGCCCGCGGCCGGTCAAACCGCCTCGGGCGAGGCGGCCCCCGGCAGCCCGACGACTCCGCCGCCGCCGGCGGTGCCGGCAATATCTCCGAGAAGGAGGCCTTCGAGAGCGCCAAGGAGCTCGGCACCATCGAGGCATGGGAGGCGTTCCTCGATAACTTCTCCAGCGGCTTCCGCGCCGATCTGGCCCGCGCCTATGTCAAGCGCCTGGCGGAGACGGGCCCGCCGCCGCAAGCCGCGCCCGCCGCGGCCCCGCAAGCACCGCCGGCCGAGCCTCCCTTGGAGACCGTCGATCTCGGCCCAGGCACGGCGCCCTGGCGCAACGACAGGATCGAGCTCGACGAGGGCAACGCCCACTCTTTCGCCGCCATGGTCGAGAGCCACGGGCTCGAATTCGTCGCCCGATGCGACAATTCCAAGCGGCTGGCGGCGCTGCTGCGGGAAAAGCAGCGTGGCGTTTATCCCGATTTCGATACCCGCATTGAGCGTGGCCTCGCGGCCTCGACCCGCACCGTGGGCGACGCCGGCAAGGAGATTCCGTTGCGCTTCTCGAGTGGCAAGCAATATTTCGTAACGGCGCGCGTCCAGGGTCTGACCGGCGACGTCGAGATCGGCGACGTGGGCCAACCCTTCGTCCCCCAGGGCCCAATGGTCGAGGACATGATGTCCGAGCAGACCATGACGTTTTCCGCGCCCCCCTTAAGCGCCACCTTTCAGTTGACCAACAGCCGCGGCGCCATTTGTGCGGTGCTGCGGCGCTGCGGCGTGAAGACGAAAGGCTGCGCCAGGTAGCGGCGCCCGGTCGGATCGGCCTGTCAGGAGGGCAGGGCGTCCAGTCCCGCCAAGAGGCCGGCATAGGCGCGCTCGAGCTCGGCCTCGCTGATGCAGAAGGGCGGCATCAGATAGACGCAGGGGCCGAGCGGGCGGATGTTGAGGCCGTTCTCAAGGTACCAGTCACGCAGTTTCAGGCTCTCGTCCGATTTGTAGCCCTCGCCGCCACCCGCCAGATCGAAGGCGAGTAGGGCACCGAGGCGCCGCGGCCGGCTGACGCGGGGGTGGTTCTTGATCTCTTCCAGAGCCGCTTCGTGGCGCGCGGCTATTTGCGCGACGCGCGCCATCGTCTCCTCCTCCTCGAACAGCTCGAGCGAGCGCAACGCTACCGCGCAGGCGAGCGGGTTGGCCGTGAAGGTGTGGCCGTGAGGGAGCGCCTTCTCGAAGTCCTCGCCCAGGAACGCCTCGAACAGCTCCTCCCGCGCCACCGTCGCCGCCAGCGGCATGTAGCCCGAGGTGAGCCCCTTGGAGAGGCAGACGAGGTCGGGCTCGAAGCCGATATGGTCGAGCGCGAACATCTCTCCCGTCCGCCCGAAGCCTGTTGCCACCTCGTCGAAGATGACCAGCAGCCCGGCTTCCCGCGCGCGCTCGACCACGGCCTTTAGGAATTGCGGCCTGCAGAGCCGCATGCCGGAAGCCCCCTGCATCAGCGGCTCGACGATCAGCGCCGCCGCCCGCCCGCCGCACTCGGCCAGAATGTTATCGATCGCCGCGAGCGCGTCGGCCTCGCGTTGTTCGACCGTCTCGTCGCCCTCGAAGGTCGCGGCGAAGGGGAGGGGCCGCACCTCGCACATCAGCCCCTCGAACAGGCCGAAGAAGCCGCAGCCGCGCCCCACCGACATCGCCCCCAGCGTGTCGCCATGATAGCCGCCGTCGAAAGCGAGGAACAGCGTGCGCTCCTCCTCGCCCCGGTTGCGCCAATACTGATAGGCGAGCTTGAGCGCCACCTCGACCGCGGTCGAGCCGTTGTCGGAATAGAACACGCGGGCGAGGCTTCCCGGCAGCATCGCGCTCAGTCCTTGGGCCAAGCGGATCGCGGGCGCGTGGGTGAAACCGCCGAACATCACGTGCTCCATCGCGTCCGCCTGGGCGGCGAGCGCCGCGTTGAGCGCGGGGTGCGCGTGGCCGTGCACGCAGGTCCACCACGAGGAGACGAGGTCGAGGATCTCGCGTCCCTCCTCGCTCACCAGCGTGGCGCCGTGGGCCCTGGCGATCACCACCGGCTCCTGCTCGGTCGCGTGCTGGGTATAGGGGTGCCAGATGTGCTTGCGGTCGGTTTCGAGCAGGCTGGTCATGTCGCGGTCTCTGGGTTCGAGAGATCGGTCATTGGCTTGATCGCCAGCAGCGCCTCGCGGGTCAGGGACGCGAGCGGCGGGATTTCGGCGACGATGGTGACCGCGCCATGGGTCTCGATGGCCGCGCGGTTGTGCGGTGTCTGGGGACCGTTCAGCACCACGCCCGCGACCGGGATACGACGCGCCCGCAGCGCCGTCAGCGAGAGCAGCGTGTGGTTGATGGTGCCGAGCGTCGAGCGCGCCACCAGGATCGCCGGCAGCCCAAGTTTCCCAATGAGGTCAATCATGTAGCTCCCTTCATTCAAGGGCACCATCAGGCCGCCCGCGCCCTCGACCACGAGCGGCCCTTCGTGCTGCGGCAGGCGGAACGCGCCCATCTCGATGGCGACGCCGGCGCGCCTGGCCGCCTCGTGCGGCGAGAGCGGTTCGGGAAGCGAATAGGCGCTCGGATGAAAGCGCTCATCCCCGGCGCCGGTGAGGCGCCGCACCTGCGCTTCGTCGGTCTCGCCCTCGAGCCCGGCCTGCACCGGTTTCCAATAGGCGGCCTCCAGATGCAGCATCGCCCAGGCGGCGGTGACCGTCTTGCCCACGTCGGTGTCGGTGCCGGTGATGAAGTAGCGCATGCGGCAAGGGCTCTGCTGTCATGCTTCGAGACGCCGCCTGCGGCGGCTCCTCGGCATGAGGTGACTTGTTGCTTCTTTTCTTACGGCGCGAATGGTGACGAACGGACTCCAGGTCGTTTTCGATGAGGGCTTCTTTCTTGGCGCGGGACCAACCCTTGATCCGCCGTTCGGCCGCGATGGCATCCTCGATCCATGCGAAATGCTGGACGAATACGCAGTGAACCGGACGCCTCGAAGCCGTGTATCCTCCCAATCGCGCCGTCATTGTGTTGGACCATTCGCCGCTCCAGGGCGTTTCGCGTCGTCCCGGTGTAGTAACTGCCTTCAACGCATTTTAAGATATAGATAAAACACCCGCTTATGGAACGAGGCTAACATGTTGCGCCTCATCCTGAGGAGGGGCCACAAGGGGCATGGAGTGGCGAACCCAGGACAGGGACTGACAAAAAGAGCCCGTCTCGAAGGATGAGGCGCAATTCAAGCCGGTTGCCCATGCGCAATTCCACATTGATGCATCTGGCCTTGGCCGTCACCGTCCTGTTGGCGGGCTTGGCCACGGCCCTTCCCGCCGCCGCCAAGACGCTGCGGATGGCCTATGACGCCGATCCCGTCTCGCTCGACCCCCACGAGCATCTCTCCGGCGGCACCCTGCAGCTCTCCCACATGGTGTTCGACCCCCTGGTGCGTTGGCGCAAGGATTTCACCCTTGAGCCGCGGTTGGCCCAGCGCTGGGAGCGGGTCGCCCCCGACACCGTGCGGTTTTATCTGCGCCGCGGCGTCACCTTCCAATCCGGCAATCCCTTCGAGGCCAAGGACGTCGTCTGGACCTTCGAGCGGCTGAAGCGGAGCCCCGATTTCAAGGGGTTGTTCGCGCCCTTTGTCGCCGCGCGCGAGGTCGACGCCAGCACCGTCGACCTCGTCACCAAGGGGCCCTATCCGCTGGTGCTGAATCTCGCGACTTACATCTTCGTCATGGATTCGGCCTTTTACAGCGGGAAGGACGAGCGCGGCCGCGACAAGGGCGAACTCGTCAAGTTCGGCGCCTCCTTCGCCTCCCGCGACGCCTCCGGCACCGGTCCCTTCATCGTCACCTCGCGCGAGCAAGGCGTGCGGCTCACCTTCAAGCGCTTCGCGCGCTATTGGGACCGCGCCTCGCCGGGAAACGTGGACGAGATCGTCTTCACCCCCATCAAGGAGGGTCCCACCCGGGTCGCCGCGCTGCTGTCGGGCGACGTCGATTTCATCGCCCCCGTGCCGCCCGCCGACCTCGAGCGGCTGAACGCCAATCCCGCCGTCGATCTCGTCACCATGCGCGGCAACCGCGTCGTCACCTTCGAGCTAAACCAAAAGCTGGTTCCCCAGTTCCGCGACAGGCGCGTGCGCCAGGCGATCGTCCATGCCGTCAACAACGAAGGCATCGCCGCCAAGATCATGAAGGGCTTCGCGACGCCGGCGGGCCAGCTTTCGCCGCCGGGCTTTTCCGGCCACGACGAGGCGCTCAAGCCCCGCTACGATCCGCGCCGCGCCCGCGCCCTGATGAAGGAGGCGGGCTTCGAGCAGGGCTTCTCGGTCACCATGATGGCGCCCAACAACCGTTACGTGAACGACTACAAGATCGCCGAGGCCGTTGCCGCGATGCTCGCCAGGATCAAGATCAAGGTCGACCTGAAGACCTTGCCGCTTGCCCAATATTGGCCCCAGTTCGATGCGCGCGCCGCCGGCGTCATGATGATCGGCTGGTATTCCGACACCGAGGATTCGGCCAATTTCTATGAGTTCCTCGCCCTGACACCCGACAAGGCCACCGGCTACGGCCAATACAATGCGGGCGACTACTCGAACCCGGCGCTGGACCGGCTGGTAATGCAGAGCCAGACCATGACCGACGCCAAGGCGCGCGCCGACGTGCTCCGCCAGGTCGAGCGCATCATCTACCAGGACGCGGCCGTGGTGCCGCTGCATTGGCAGCACCTCGCCTGGGCGGCGCGCAAGGGCGTCAGGATCGAGCCCGTCGTCAACGTCATGAATTTCCCTTATCTGGGCGATCTGGTGATCGAATGATCGCGGCGCGCATCCATCCGAGCCAAGGCAGGCATCCGAGCCAGGGGAGGGCGGACCCATAGCCGCATTGTCCTTCCTCGCGCGGCGCATCGCCCAGGCGCTCCTCGTCATGGTCGTGATCAGCCTCATCGGCTTCGCGGTGAAGGCCTCGCTCGGCGATCCGGCCCGCGAGCTGACGGGCGAGGCGGCCTCGGCCGTCGAGCGCGAGGCGCTGCGCGCCCGCCTCGGCCTCGACGATCCCCTGAGCCTTCAATACGCCCGCTTCCTCGCCGCCGCCGCCCATGGCGATCTGGGTGCCTCCTACGTCTTCAAGCGCCCGGCGCTCGAGGTGATCCTCTCCAAGTTTCCGGCGACCTTCGAGCTGGTACTGTCGGCGGCTCTGATCGTCGCGTTGTTTTCGCTGCCCGCCGGGCTTTATTGCGCGCTCCGGCCCCGCGGTCTGCTGGCGCGCGCGATCATGGGGCTGAGCGTGCTCGGCATCTCGGTGCCGATCTTCCTCACCGGCATCTTCGCCATCACCCTGTTCTCCGTCGAGCTCGGGCTCCTGCCCTCCTTCGGGCGCGGCCAAACGGTCACCCTCGGGCCGTGGGAGACCAGCTTCCTGACCGCCGACGGGCTCGCCCATCTCCTGCTCCCGGCGGTCACGCTCTCATCGATCATGCTGCCCCTCTTCATCCGCCTGGTCCGCGGTGAGATGCTGGACGTGCTCGATCAGGACTTCATCCGCACCGCCTGGGCCAAGGGGCTGCCGCCCTGGCGGGTCTGGATCTCCCACGGGCTGCGCAACGCCGCCATCCCGCTGGTAACCCTCGGCGGCTTGCAGTTTGGCACGCTGCTCGCCTACACCATCCTGACCGAGACCGTGTTCCAGTGGCCGGGCATGGGCTTCCTGTTCCTCGACGCCGTCAACCGCGCCGACGTGCCGCTGATCATCGCCTACATGATGGTTGTGGGAGTGATCTTCGTCACCGTGAATACCATCGTCGACGTGCTCTACGTGCTGATCGACCCGCGCGTGAGCCTGGGGGTGCGGGTCCGATGAGCGCGCCCGCGATCGCGCCGCCGCGCCCGGCCGGCCTTTGGCGCCGCCTGTTGAGTGACCGGGCCGCCGCGGCCGCGCTCGGCTTCCTCGCGCTGTTGGCGCTGGCGAGCGCTCTCTCGCCCTTCCTGATGAGCCAGAACCCCTACGATCCGGCCCAGCTCGACGTGCTCGACGCCGAGATCCCGCCGCTGTGGAGCGAGGGCGGCGTCTCGCGTTTTCCGCTCGGCACCGACGCCCAGGGGCGCGACATGCTGAGCGCCATGCTGTTCGGCACCGGCATCTCGCTCACCATCGGACTGCTGGCGGTGGCGATCCAGGCCGTGCTCGGCGTTTCGATCGGGCTCGCCGCTGGCTATGTCGGCGGCCGGCTGGACGGCCTGCTGATGCGCATCGCCGATATCCAGCTCTCGCTCTCGACGCTGATGGTCGCGATCATCGCACTCGCCATCTTTCAGACGCTGTTCGGCGCCGAGAATTTCGGCCGCCTCGCCGTTCCCTTGCTGGTCGTCGTTATCGGTGTTGCCGAGTGGCCGCAATTCGCCCGCACCGTGCGGGGCTCCGTCCTGGCCGAACG
>CAYVYD010000046.1:0-12127 GCA_964454415.1 uncultured Hyphomicrobiaceae bacterium
CCAGCGCGGCCCCGACCGGCGCATCGCCTCGCCCTCGGGCGGCTCCACCTTGATCACCTCGGCGCCCGACTCGGCCAGCATCAGCGTCGCCAGGGGTCCCGGAAGCAGGGTCGTGAAATCGATGATCTTGACACCGTCGAGGGGTAGCTGCGGCACGGCCAATGGTTCCTTGCTTGGAAGCGGAGCGCAGACCCTAGCGCAATCGCGCGCGCCTGATAACGCATCGGCGCGGCCGCTCCCCCTTGACGTCCTTATTTTGCGGCGGCTAGAGACCAGGGGAAACATCCCTCCGCCGCCGCCGCCCAAACCGGCGGCGCATTCGGCCCCGCTTCCTTGCCCACGACAACGACGGACCGGTTCGACACGCCATGAAGTTGCTCCTCGATCTGCGCTACCGCCTCGAATATGTGGGGCTGCGGCTGCTCATCGGTCTGATCCGCCTGTTCTCGCTCGACCGCAGCGCCGCCTTCTCGGCCTGGCTGTTCCGCACGCTCGGGCCCCGCACCCGCCGCCATAAGCGGGCCTTGGCGAATCTGGCAATCGCCTTCCCCGACAAGACGCCGGCCGAGCGCGAGGCGATCGCGATCGAGATGTGGGACAATCTGGGCCGCGTCGCCGCCGAGATGATGCAGATCGACCGCATCGTCGCCGACGCCCCCAACCGCATCGAGATTAGGGACGACTATTTCATCCGCCGCTACAAGGGCAAGATGGGCCGGATCATCATGATCGGCATGCATTACGGCAATTGGGAGATCGCCGCCTGGCCGCTGACGCTGTGCGAGGCCAACCTGACCGGCGTCTACCGGCTGGTGAAGAACCCTTACGTCGACGATTATCTCACCGGCATGCGCTCTCACTTCTACCCCAGTGGCCTGGTGTCGAAGGGAAAGGCGGCGCTGCACGAATCGGGCTATGACACCGCGCGGCGGCTGGCGGATAATCTGCGCGACGGCGGCCGCCTCGGCTTCCTCGCCGACCGCTTCGACCGCCACGGCCTGCCGGTGCCGTTCTTCGGGCGGGAGGCGAAGTCGACCGCCTTCCCCGCCATGTTGGCGCGGCGCTACGGCGCGCGCATGTGGATCGGCCGCTGCATCCGTCTCGGCCGCCAGACGCGCTTCACCTGCAACGGCCGCGAGATCCGCATCCCCCGAACCGCCGATCCCGAGGCCGACATCCGCGAGATCACCGCCGATATCCAGGCCCAGTTCGAGGAATGGATCCGCGAGACGCCCGGCCAGTATATGTGGACCAACCGGCGGTTTTCGTGAGCGCGCTTGGGTGACGTCCCTTCCCTCCCGCCGGCCGGCCTTGCCATCGCCCGTCCGGCCTGCTCAATAGGGTTAAAAGGTTAGGTCGCACGCTTCCAAATCGCCCTTCAGCAAGCCCACCCAGGCCAACTATCCATGACCATGAAATCTCCCGCCAGCTTCTACGCCCCGCTCGCCATCGGCGCGCCCGAGCCCTACCGCGCGCTCCCCGTCAGGCTCGAGCGCATGATCCACTTCGTCCCCCCGCATCTGGAGAAGATCCGCGCCAAGATCCCCGCGCTGATCGGCGAGGTGGACGTGATCCTGGGCAATCTCGAGGATGCCATTCCCGCCGACGCCAAGGAGGCGGCGCGGGCCGGCTTCATCGAGCTCGCCCGGGCAAACGATTTCGGCCAGACCGGCCTGTGGACCAGGATCAACGCCCTCAACAGCCCGTGGGCGCTCGACGACCTGATCGAGATCGCCGGCACCGTCGGCGGCAAGCTCGACGTCGTCATGCTGCCCAAGGTCGAGGGTCCCTGGGACATCCATTATCTCGACCAGCTTCTCGCCCAGCTCGAGGCGAAGCACGCGCTGCCCAAGCCGATCCTGATCCACGCCATCCTGGAAACCGCCCAGGGCGTCAAGAACGTCGATCGGATCGCCGCCGCCAGCCCGCGGATGCATGGCATGAGCCTGGGGCCGGCCGACCTCGCCGCCTCCCGCGCCATGAAGACCACGCGCGTCGGCGGCGGGCATCCCGATTACGGCGTGCTCGCCGACCGCAAGGACGGCGAACGGGCCTTCTTTCAGCAGGATCTGTGGCACTACACCATCGCCCGCATGGTCGACGCCTGCGCCAGCAACGCCATCAAGCCGCTCTATGGCCCCTTCGCCGACTTCTCCGACCCCGCCGCCTGCGAGGTGCAGTTCCGCAACGCCTTCCTGCAGGGCTGCCTCGGCGCCTGGTCGCTGCATCCCTCGCAGATCGCGATCGCCAAGCACGTCTTCAGCCCCAGCGTCGACGAGGTGGCGATGGCGAAAAATATCCTTGAGGCCATGCCCGACGGCACCGGCGCGGTCATGATCGACGGCAAGATGCAGGACGACGCCACCTGGAAACAGGCGCGGGTGATCGTCGATCTGGCGCGCCTGGTGGCCGCCAAGGACCCGGAGCTGGCGGCCGGTTACGGCCTTTAGGCGGCCATTATTTTGGTCGTATTGACAGCGTAGGGTCTGCGCGCATGATAAATGGGGCTCGCCCTCGGGCGGGCCGCCAAGGCGGTTTTGGGCAGGCAATGGGAAAATCGAGACAGGCGAAATTCCAGATCGGACAAATCGTCAAGCACCGCTTCTATCCCTTCCGCGGCGTGATCTTCGACGTCGACCCCACCTTCGACAACACCGAGGAGTGGTGGCAGTCGATACCACAGGAGATCCGCCCCGCCAAGGACCAGCCCTACTACCATCTGCTGGCCGAGAACTCGGAGACCGAGTACATCGCCTACGTCTCGGAGCAGAACCTGCTGCCCGACGAATCCGGCGAGCCGGTCCGCCACCCCCAGGTGCTCGAATTCTTCGATACGCTGGAGGACGGCGTCTACCGCGCGCGGCGCGCGCACGCCCATTAGGGCGCCCTTCGGGACCGGTCGGCCCGCTAGCCGTTGAAGGATTGGGAATTGGCGCGGCCGAAGTGCTCGGCCGCGCAGCATTGCCGGCTCTGCCGGAAATTGCCGGCTCTGCCGGAAGGAGCGTTCGGGCCCGGCTGGAGCGGGGCCGCCGGCTATTGCTTCTGTTCTTTTTCTTTCTTCTGCGCTTCGGCGATGCGCTTTTTGAGCTCCTCCTGGCGCGCCCGAACGGCCTTCTCGATTTCCTTCGCCCGCGCGATGTATTTCTCGCGGTCGATCGACTTGCCCTTGTGCGCGCCGCTGAATCCCTTCAACTCGATCTTGAGACCGCGCGGCTGGCCGCGGATATCGCTATAGACCACGGTCAGCTCCTTTCCCGACTGCAGCTTCTTGATGAAGTCGGGCACCTCTTTGGGCGTGGGAAGGGTCGCGACGCATCCAGGCTGGGCGCAATAGACGAAGCGCATCGGCAGCGGCTTGTCGTCATCCACCTTGGCCTGGGCGCCGGTCGGGAGGAAGGCGCCGAGCGGCACCGTCACCATGAAGCTTTCGTTCTTGCTGTCCATGTCCGTCTTCACCAGCGCCAGCAGCAGCAGCTGGCCGGTGATCGGATGATAGCTCTCGTTGCTGGTCGCGCATTCCTGCTTCTTCTGCTTCGGATCCTTGGGATTGGGAATGTCGTAGCAGAGCTTGTACCACTCGATGGTCTCGGGCTTGAGCGTCTGTGGCGCGGTGCTCTTCTCCGCCGTCGACTCCTTGGCGGCCTTCTGCGCCACCTGCTGCGCGTTGGCGCTTGATCCGAGGGTGCAGGCGCCAACGACCACGAGCGCCGCCGCCATACGCTTGGCCAACGTCGCGATGCCGTAACGGTCTCCTGCCGAGGGGACATACATCATAGGATTTGACCTTTCGTCGGTTTTACACTTCGAGGCGCTGACGCGGCTATCGGGTGTGGCGCGAGAGGCGTGGCCGCAACGCCATTCAGCGCAGCGACGCGGTGAATACATTGAATTGCGGCATTCCCATGACACTCAGCACTTTCCGTCTCGCGCCGGCCCGCCCCCGATCCGATCACGCGCGCGGCCGCCGTCCGTGAGCGCCCCTCGATCGGCTCCGCTTTCCGGTGTTCGTTCGCGGAACCGGGCCGTTTACCGGCCCTTGCCGGTTAAGTCATTGCTTCCGATTGCATTTCCGGGAAACGTTGCAATTTCCCGCCGCCTCCCCTAATGGGTTGCCATGCCGCAGCGTTCGCCCATCTATAACTGGCCTTCCTGTGCCTTTAAAGGGCTTATTTGTCTGCTCGCCGTCCAGTTCTGGGCGGCGCTCGCGGCGGCCGCGCCCGCGCAAGGCCTTGCCATGCACGGCGCGCCGAAATACGCCGCCGGCTTCGAACATTTCGATTATGTCCAGCCCGACGCACCCAAGGACGGCACGGTCGTCTTCGGCGTGCTCGGCAGCTTCGACAGCCTGAATCCGCTTATCGTCAAGGGCGTCGCAGCGGCGGGCGTGCTCGATTACGTCTTCGAGAGTCTGATGGCCCGCGCCATGGACGAGCCGTTCTCGCTCTACGGCCTGCTCGCCGAGTCGATCGAGACTCCCGACGACCGCTCCTCCGTGACCTTCCGCTTGCGCCCCGAGGCGCGGTTTTCCGACGGGCGGCCCGTCACCGTCGACGACGTCGTTTTCTCCCATCGCCTGTTGCGCGACCACGGCCGTCCCAACCACCGCACCTACTACGCCAAGGTGAGCAAGGTGGAGCGCGTCGGCGAGCGCGGCGTCCGCTTCGTGTTCGATGGCAACGGCGACCGCGAGATGCCGCTGATCATGGGACTGATGCCGGTTCTGCCGGCTCACCGTTTCGAGGCCGAAACCTTCGAGCAGACCATCCTGGAGCCCCCCATCGGCAGCGGCCCCTACAAGATCGCCGAGGTCGAGCCCGGCTCCAGAATCACCTATGCGCGCGATCCGAACTATTGGGGCCGCGACCTCGCCGTCAACCGCGGCCAATATAATTTCGGGCGCATCCGCTACGACTATTTCCGCGATTCGAGCGCGCTGTTCGAGGCCTTCAAGAAGGGGCTGGTGCACGTGCGGGCGGAGGACGACCCGGGCCAATGGGCGATCGCCTATGATTTTCCCGCCGTCAAGGACGGCCGCGTCGTCAAGCAGGAATTTCCCATTCAAGTGCCCGCCGGAATGTCGGCGCTGGTCTTCAACACGCGCAGGAAAATCTTTTCCGATCCCCGGGTGCGCCGCGCCCTCATCCTGATGTTCAACTTCGACTGGCTCAACCGCACCCTCTATCACGGCCTCTACACGCGCACCCAAAGCTATTTCGACCGCTCCGATCTCTCCTCCCACGGCCGCCCGGCCGACGCCCGCGAGCGCGAGCTCCTCGCCCCCTTCGCCACCGGCATCTACCCCGAGATCATGGAGGGCCGCTTTAACTTTCCGGCCGGCGACACCAGCGGACGTAACCGCGTCGCCAAGCGCCGGGCACTCGAGCTTCTGAAGGAGGCCGGCTACGTGTTGCGCGACGGCAAGCTCGTCGACCACGAGACCGGAGCGCCCTTCACCTTCGAGATCCTGGCCGCGACCAAGGGCCAGGAGCGCCTGCTGTTGAGCTACGCGCGGGAGCTCAAGGCGGTGGGGATCGAGGCGCGGATCCGCCAGGTCGACAGCGCCCAGTATCAGCGCCGGCGCCAGACCTATGATTTCGACATGATCCAGGCCTTTTGGTACGCCTCTCTCTCGCCGGGCAACGAGCAGAATTTCCGCTGGAAGTCGTCCTCGGTCGACATCGAAGGGACCTTCAATTTCCCCGGCGTGAGGAACGCCGCCGTCGACGCCATGATCGAAGCCTTGCTCGCCGCCAAGAGCCGCGGCGAGTTCGTCTCGGCGGTGCGCGCCCTCGATCGCGCGCTGCTCTCCGGCAACTACGTCGTTCCCCTGTTCCACCTGCAAAAGCAATGGGTCGCGCATTGGCGCGGGCTTTCCCACCCCGGGAAAACGCCGCTCTACGGCTTCCAGGTCGACACCTGGTGGCGGCAAGACGCCCCGCCGGCCGGGGACCGCTAGGCATCGGCCCAATCCAAGGGAGCGACGAGGGATATGGCCTTTAGCGGGGAGCTGCCGCCGGAAGATTTCAACATGGCGCGCTATTGCCTGGCGCCGGGGCCGCACCGCCCCGCCGACAAGGTGGCGCTTATCGTCATTTCCGATCCCAAAACCCTGGAGCCGGCCGAGAGCTGGACCTACGGCGCGCTGGAGGACTGTGCGCTCAGGATCGCCGGCGGGCTTGCCGGCCTCGGGCTGCGCCGCGGCGACCGGTTCGTGATCCGCCTCGACAACACCAGCGATTACGCCCTGCTGTTCTTCGGGGCGCTCGCCGGCGGCTTCGTGCCGCTGCCGGCCTCGGCCGCGCTCAGCGGGCGCGAGATTTCCTTCCTGCTCGCCGATTGCAGCGCCAGGGCGATGGCGCTCGACCCCTCGCTTCCCGTGGACGGCGTGCCCGACGGCGTGCGGGTGCTGGAGGCAAGCGACATCGCCGCGCTCAAGGCCCATGCGCCGGCCGCCTACGCGCCGACGCGGGCCGACGACCCGGCTTTCCTGGTCTACACCTCGGGCACCAGCGCCAACCCCAAGGGCGTCCTGCACGCCCACCGCAGCGCCTGGGGGCGGCGGCCGATGTATCAGGGCTGGTACGGCATCGGCCGGGACGACCGCATGCTCCACGCCGGCGCCTTCAATTGGACCTTCACGCTGGGCGCCGGGCTTTCCGACCCCTGGGCCAATGGCGCGGCCACCGTGATCTACAACGGTCCCCGCGACGTCGGCGTCTGGCCCCGCATCGTCGCCAAGCACCACATAACGATCTTCGCCGCGGTGCCCGGCGTCTACCGGCAGATCCTCAAATATTGCCGGATCGACAAGGCTCAGATGACAACCCTCCGCCACGGGCTGATCTCTGGCGAGCGCATCCCCGCCGGATTGCGGGAGGAGTGGCGCGAGCGCGTGGGCACGCCGCTTTACGAGGCGCTCGGCATGAGCGAGCTCTCGACCTACATGTCGTCCTCTCCGAGCGTTCCCTCGAAGCCCGGCGCCATCGGCAAGCCGCAGGCCGGCCGGGACGTTGTGATCCTTCCCGTCGAGGGCGGCGAGGAGCGGCTCCCCCCCGGCGAAGTCGGCGTCGTCGCCGTCCACCGCAGCGATCCGGGCTTGATGCTGGGCTATTGGAACAACCCGGAGGAGCAGGCGCGGGCCTTCCGCGGCGATTGGTTCATCACCGGCGATTTGGGGTCGATGGACGAGGAGGGCTACATCACCCATCACGGCCGCGCCGACGACCTGATGAACGCGCTCGGCTACCGGGTCTCACCCCAGGAGATCGAGCAGATCCTGAACGCCCATCCCGACGTGGCCGAGGTCGCGGCGGCCGAAATCCAGGTGCGTCCCGACCTCTCCGTCATCGGCGCCTTTGTCGTCGCCCGCGAAGGCGCCGATCCCGATTCGCGCTCGATCCGCGAATTCGCCGAGCAGCGGCTGGCGAGCTACAAGGTGCCACGCGAATACGTTTTTCTCGACGCTCTGCCGCGCAACGCCAACGGCAAAGTCATGCGCGCCGAACTCGCCCGCTCCTACCGCCCGGCGGGCGGAGGGTCCTGACAGCCCCGCGCTCGCTCAGGCGGCCCGCTTGCCGGCGCTGGCGATTTCGGCCAGTTGCCGCAGCAGGCCACGCGTCCCCTTGAGCCGCTGATCGGCCCCCTTCCAATCGGCTTTGACGGTGAGGCGGTGGTCGGGCGTGAGCTTCACGCCGGCCCCTTCGGTGATGAAGGCGATGAGCCCTTCCGGATTGGCGAAGCTGTTGTTTCTGAAAGCGATTTGCGCGCCCTTCGGCCCCGTCTCCACGTACTCCACCCCGGCTTGGCGGCACAGCGCCTTGATCTTGACCACGTCGAGCAGATGGGAGACTTCCTGCGGCAGCGGCCCGAAGCGGTCGACAAGCTCTGCGGCGAAGCCTTCGATCTCCGAATCGAGCTCGAGCAGCGAGAGCCGCCGGTAGAGACCGAGCCGGACCTGCAGATCGGGCACGTAGACCCCGGGGATGAGAAACGACGTGCCGATCGAGATCCGCGGCGACCATTGCTCCTCGTCGGCCGGCCCCTCGCCTTCCCGCAACCCCGCGACCGCCTCCTCGAGCATCGATTGATAGAGCTCGAAGCCGATCTCCCTGATATGCCCCGACTGTTCCTCGCCGAGCAGATTGCCGGCGCCGCGGATATCGAGGTCGTGGCTTGCCAGCGTGAAGCCGCCGCCAAGTGTGTCGAGGGATTGCAGCACCTTGAGGCGCTTCTCGGCCGCCGGCGTCAGCCGGGTGCCGGGCGGAATGGTGAAATAGGCATAGGCGCGGCTCTTCGACCGTCCGATCCGGCCGCGCAATTGATAGAGCTGGGCCAGCCCGAAGCGGTCGGCGCGGTGCACGATGAGCGTGTTGGCGGTTGGGATGTCGAGACCTGATTCGATGATCGTGGTGCACAGCAGCACGTCGTATTGGCGGTCGTAGAACGCGTTCATCACGTCCTCGAGCTGGGCCGATTGCATTTGGCCGTGGGCGCGGCCGACCTTGAGCTCGGGCGCATGCTCGGCCAGGAAGGCCCCCGCCTCATCGAGGTCCGAAATGCGCGGACAGACATAGAAGCTCTGGCCGCCGCGGAAACGCTCGCGCAGCAGAGCCTCCTTCAGGATCAGCTCGTCGAACGGGGTGACGTAGGTGCGAACCGCGAGCCGGTCGAGCGGCGGGGTGGCGATCAGCGAGAGCTCGCGCACGCCCGAAAGGGCGAGTTGCAGCGTCCGCGGGATCGGCGTGGCGGTCAGCGTCAGCACGTGCACGTCCTCGCGCATCTGCTTGAGCCGCTCCTTGTGCTGGACCCCGAAATGCTGCTCCTCGTCGACGATCATCAGCCCCAAATCCCGGAACTCCATCGCCTTGCCAAGCAGCGCGTGGGTGCCGATCACGATGTCGACCTCGCCGGTCTTGAGGCGCTCGCGCGTGGCCGCCAATTCGCGCGCGCCGACCAGCCGCGAGGTCTGAGCGACCGCCACCGGGTAGCCCCGGAAACGCTCTGTGAAGGTCTCGAGATGCTGCCGCGCCAGCAGCGTCGTCGGCACCACCACCGCTACCTGCTTGCCCGCCGTCACCACGACGAAGGCCGCCCGTAGCGCCACCTCGGTCTTGCCGAAGCCGACGTCGCCGCAGATCAGCCGGTCCATCGGCCGTCCGCTCTTGAGATCGTTCAGCACCGCGTCGACGCTGGTGAGCTGATCGTCGGTCTCGTCATAGGGAAAACGGGCGCAGAATTCCTCGTAAAGTCCGGCCGGCGGCTCGATCACCGGCGCCTGGCGCAGTTGGCGCATGGCCGCGACCTTGATCAATTTGGCGGCGATGTCGCGGATCCGCTCCTTGAGGCGGGCCTTGCGCGTCTGCCAGGAGGCGCCGCCCAGGCGGTCGAGTTGGGCGGCCGCCTCGTCGGAGCCATAACGGCTCAGCAGCTCGATGTTCTCCACCGGCAGATAGAGCTTGTCGTCGCCGCGATAGACGAGCTCGAGGCAATCGTGCTTGGTCCCGGCCGCCGCGATCGTCTCGAGCCCCTGGAATCGCCCGATGCCGTGCTCGGCGTGGACGACGAGATCCCCCTGGGCGAGGCTCGCTAGCTCGGTGATGGCGTTGGCGTCGGCCTTGGCGCGGCGCTGCGGGCGTACCAGCCGGTCGCCGAGGATGTCCTGTTCGCCGATCACCGCGAAGCGCGGCGCCGCGAAGCCGGATTCGAGGCCCAGCACCGCGAGACCGGTCATGCCCTTGTCCAGGGCACGCGCCTCGTCGAAGGAGGCGACGTCGGCCGTGGCGTCAAGCCCGTGATCGGCGAGCAAGCTCTTGAAGCGCGTGCGCGAGCCGTTGGACCAGCAGGCCAGGATCGTGCGTTTGCCCGCCCCCTGCAGCGCCCTGATATGGGCGGTCGCGGCGTCGAACACGTTCTGCGACTCCTGGGCGCGTTCGGCGGCGAAATCGCGCCCGCGCCTGCCCTCGAGCGAAATCACCCGTTCGCGCTGGCCGGCCTCGGGCGCCTCGAAGGGCGAGAAAGCGGCAAGGGCGCGGCCCTCGATCGCCGCGTTCCAGGCATCGAGGGTTAGGAACATCGATTCGGGCGGCACCGGTTTGTAGGGCGGCGCGCCGAAGCTTTTCTGCTCCAATGAGGAAAGCCGCGACTGGTAATGGTCCTCGATCTGCTCGAGGCGCCGGTCGCGCGCCTCCTCGGCCATGTGGTCGAGGGTAACGGCCGCCGGCTCGACGACCTCGAACAGGCTTGCCAGGCCGTCATGGAACAGCGGCAGCCAATGTTCCATTCCCTGGTAGCGGTTGCCAGCCGAGATCGCCTCATAGAGTGGATCGGGCCCGGTGACGGCGCCGAACAGCGCCACGTAGTTCTGCCGGAAGCGCCGCCGCGCCTCTTCGCCTTCCGGCACCTCGCAGACGGGCAGAAGGCTCAGCGCCTCGATGTTGTGGCGGGTGCGCTGGCTTTCGGGATCGAAGGCGCGAATCGATTCGAGCCGGTCGCCGAAGAAATCGAGCCGCACGGGTTCGGCCTCGCCCGGGGGAAAGAGGTCGACGAGCCCGCCGCGCACCGCATATTCGCCGGCGTCCATGACGTTGGAGCTGCGCACGAAGCCGGAGGCCTCCAGGTGGGCGACGACCTCCTCCATGGCCAGGTCGGCTCCGGTGAACAGGCGCATAACGGATTGCTCGACAAAGCTTTTCCTCGGCAAGCGCTGGATCGCGCCGTTGACGCTTGTGAGCACCACGACCGGGTGTTCGCAGGGTGAGTGAGCCAGCCCGGCGAGGCGGGCGAGGCCCGCTATGCGCTCGGCCGCGACCGCCGCGTTGGGGGATATCCGGTCATAGGGGACGCAGTCCCAGGCGGGAACCGCGATCACCTCCGTATCGGGCGCGAAGAAGGCGAGCGCCGCGCCCATGGCGGCCATCCGCCGGTCGTCGCGGGCGACGTGAAGGAGGGGCGCCGGCTTTCCGCTCCCGCGCTCCCGCAGGCGGCGAGCAAGCTCGCCCACGACATGGGCGTCGAAGCCCTCCGGCACGCCGCCCAACAGCGTCCTGCCGCCCCCGGCCAGAATGTCGTCGTCGAGGCCGAGACCGTCACGCATCGCTTCGTCCGCAAGCGCCATTCATCCGCTCAATCCGTGAAAGCCCCGCAGCCGCTCGATGAGCGCCGTCACGCCGTGATCCGCCGTGCTCCCGCCCTTGACTATCCAGCTCTCGAGCTGGGGATCGGGCAGCGCCAACAGCGCCTCGAAGGCGTCGAGCTCCGCAGGCCCCATGGCGGCGACCTCGGCCTGCGCGAACCGGCCGAGCAGCCAATCCATCTCCTTGGTGCCCCGATGACAGGCGCGGTAGAGGGTGCGTTTGCGCCGTTCCTGCAATTCCGCCATCGATCGATCGCCGCTCGTCGTCCTTGACCTCGTTCGAGCGCGCCAATTAACACCCTTTGATGCATCATGCCATACGCCCCGCCATCGCGGAGCCGGCAGCCTTCGTCGGCGGCGGCGTCCGCCGCCCCTAAGCCTGGACAGCGCAACTCATGCGGCCAAGCGTCCTCTCGCCCCTTTTTGCAGGCCTCCGCTCCCTGGAGGGGGTCGGCCCGCGGCTGGAGAGCCTGTTCGCGCGCCTGCTGCGCGTCGCCGAAGCGGAGCAGGCGCCGCGGGTGATGGATCTGCTGTTCCACCTGCCGACCGGCCTGATCGACCGGCGCTCCCGGCCCAGGATCGCGCAAGCCCAGCCGGGCTCGCTCGCAACCCTCGAGGTGACGGTCGAGCGGCACAAGCCGGCGCCGCGCCGCCGCGCCCGCTTGCCCTACCGCGTGTTCTGCCGCGACGACACCGGCGAGATCGAGCTCGTCTTCTTCCACGCCGACAAGTCCTATCTGGAGCGCCTGCTACCTGTCGGCGAACGCCGTTTCGTCTCGGGCCGGATCGACGCCTATGAGGGGCGCCTGCAAATGCCACACCCCGATTACGTGGTGAGCGAGGAGGAGCTGGCCTCGCTTCCCCTCGTCGAGCCCATCTACCCGCTGACCGCCGGGCTCACCCAGAAGGTGCTTCTGAAGGCGCTGCGCCAGGCGTTGGAGCGGGTGCCCGAGCTCGCCGAATGGCAAGACCCCTCCTGGCTCGCCGCCAGGCGCT
>CAYVYD010000047.1:0-12117 GCA_964454415.1 uncultured Hyphomicrobiaceae bacterium
GCGCGAAGCCCAAGTGGAGCTCATCGCCAATGCCGGCTTCATGCGCATCCTGGGCAAAGACTTCGTCGAGCGCTGGCGCGACCGCCAGCTCAACATTCACCCCTCGCTGCTGCCCGCCTTCCGCGGCCTCGACACTCATGAACGCGCGCTGGAGGCAGGCGTCGCGATCAGCGGCGCGACGGTGCATTTCGTCCGCGCCGAGATGGATTCGGGCCCGATCATCGCCCAGGCCGCCGTCCCGGTGCTGTCCGGCGATACCGCCGAAAGCCTCGCCGCGCGGGTGCTGGAGGCCGAGCACAGGCTCTATCCCCACGCGCTCCATCTGGTCGCCTCGGGTGCCGTGCGGGTCGAGGGCGAACAGGTGGTGCGCGACGGCTCGCCCCGGCCCGCGCCGGCGCTT
Source organism: uncultured Hyphomicrobiaceae bacterium (assembly GCA_964454415.1). Classification (GTDB taxonomy): domain Bacteria; phylum Pseudomonadota; class Alphaproteobacteria; order Rhizobiales; family Methyloligellaceae; genus JAJFHN01. Next base: position 401 of record CAYVYD010000047.1, read on the forward strand.
TTCTGGCCGCCGCTGGATTGAGAACTTGATTTCGGTCATTGCGGCGCCGACGACGCCCCAGCCAATGATGCATCCAATGATATGGACAATGGGAAGCGCACGGTGCTAGTTAACCCGGTCCGACCGGGCACTTCGGGTATTGGGAATCGAATGCCGCATCAACGTCGATTGCGCTTCCCCGCCCGGCCGGGGACATTCGCCAAGCGGAAGCTGATGGGATGCGGACGCATCCATTGTCAACGCGTTTGGCAATGCGGTTTTGAGGGTTCCGAATGTCCGTAACCTCCTACTCGCCCACCCACGGCCTCGGCGAAGAGCAGAGCATCTGGTTCAAGCTCACGCCGCTGTTGAGCCAGCAGGACCCGATGGAGGTCATGATGCGGCTCGCCGACAAATATGGCGGCGTGATCCCCATCAACCTCAAGAACCAGCGCGTCGTGCTGCTCTCCGACGTCGACCACTTCAAGCGCGTGCTGGTCGAGAAGGTGGACAGCTACGTCAAATATTTCGACGGCATGCGCCCGATCTTCGGCAAGTCGATGATCACCATCGACGGCGCCCTGTGGCAGAAGATCCGCCGGCCCCAGCAGGCGGCCTTCCACCCCAACATGTTCGAGGACTATTTCCCGTTCCTGATGGACGCGATCCGCGCCAAGGCCGAGCGCTGGTCCAAATTCGCCGACAGCGGCGAGACCATCGAAATGGTGGAGGAGACCTGGACGCTCGCCGCCGACATGGTCTGCAAGGCGCTGTTCGACCGCGCCATGCCGTTCAATCCGCATTTCATCTTCGGCGCGGTCAAGACCTACACCGACGGCATGAACCACAAGTCGATCCGCCTCAAGAAGGTCTCGGGCGAGTTGACCGAGATCACCGAGGAGGAGGCCGCCAAGGCGATGAAGATCTGGGGCGAGGTTCCCGACATGGTGCTCAACGCCTCGCCCGTCGACAACCGCAAGAACACGCTGCTCAACATGATTCTGGAGGCCGAGGCCGATCCCGACTTCCCCGAGTTCGACCATCAGCAGGTGGTCGACGAGATGAAGCAGTATCTGTGGGCGGGCACCGAGACCACGGCGCTGACGCTCGCCTGGTGCCTCTATCTGCTCTCGCTCCACCCGGAAGTGGCCGAGCGCATCCGCGAGGAGGCGAACCGGGTGTGCGGCGACCGCGAGCCCAACTGGGACGAGGTGCAGCACCTGACCTACACCCGCATGGTGATCCAGGAGACCATGCGGCTTTATCCGCCGATCTGGGCGCTGATCCGCGTCGCCGCCGAGGACGACGAGATCGACGGCCACCAGATCAAGGCGGGCGACAAGGTGGTGATGTGTACCTATGTCGCCCACCACAACCCGAAATACTGGACCGATCCGGAGAAATTCGAGCCGGAGCGCTTCTCCAAGGAGCGCATGAAGAAGCGCGTCAAATATTCCTACATGCCGTTTGCCGCGGGCAAGCGGGCCTGCATCGGCGGCGCGCTCTCCCAGATCGAAAACACGCTGGCGCTGGTCACGCTGCTGCGCCGCTTCCAGGCCGAATATGTCGGAGAGGTTCCGGCCAGGATCCAGTCGACGGTGACGCTGTGTCCCCTGGGCGGGCTTTCCTTCCGCATCCGCGAGCTGAGCTGATCGGCCGCTCCGGCCGCCGCCCCCCGCATCCGCCGCTTCCCAGCCGGCCGGGCGCATGTACCAGCCTCACAAAACGTTGATCTTTATTTGTTTGGCGCCGCGCCGAATAATGGGAAGGATAGGCCGTCCGCGCGAAGATTGCGCATTTGCTCACCCGTGGCGCGGCTGCTTGAGTGAAGTTCGTCACCGATAATTTTATGAGGATTGACCATGAGCACTACGCTGAAAAACGGTTCGGTACTGATCCTGGCCGGCGCCTTCGCCGCCGCCCTCGCCACCGCGTCCACCGTGGCTACGAGCGATGCCCAGGCCGCTGCCGACAAGGACAAGTGCTGGGGCGTCTCGAAGGCCGGCCAGAACGACTGCGCGGCCGGTCCCGGCACAAGCTGCCAGGGCCAGGCCAAGTGGGACTACATGACCAACGCCTGGAAATATGTGGACAAGGGCACCTGCGAAACCATCACAACCGAAGCCAGCGGCAAGGGCAGCCTGCAATGCAAGCCCGAGACGCGCGAGGAAATCCCCGCCGCCAACCGCGGCTGCGAAGCCTGACCACCCCAGGGTGGGCTCTGACATGAATGAGACGGCGCCCGCCGCCATCACCGATCCGATCCCGGCCCGCGCCGGGGTCGGATTGAAGGCAGATCACTTCAGCGAGATCATCGAGACCCGGCCCGACATCGGCTGGTTCGAGATCCACGCCGAGAACTACATGGGCGCGGGCGGCCCTCCCCATCACTTTCTCGGCCTGATCCGCGAGACCTATCCCCTCTCGGTCCACGGCGTCGGCCTCTCGATCGGCTCCGACGCGCCCCTGGACCAGACCCATCTCACCCGCCTCAAGGCGGTCTGCTACCGCTACGAACCGGGGCTGTTTTCAGAGCATCTGGCCTGGTCGACCCATGAGGGCGCCTGCCTCAACGACCTGCTGCCCGTGCCTTACACGGCGGAAACGCTTGGGCGGGTCTGCGGCCATATCGACGAGGTGCAGTCCTTCGTCGGCCGCCGCATGCTGTTGGAGAACCCCTCGACCTATGTGCGCTTCGAAAGCTCGGAGATGAGCGAGCTCGACTTCCTGAGCGAAATCGCCCGGCGCACCGGCTGCGGCCTGCTGCTCGACGTCAACAACGTCTACGTCTCGGGCACCAATCACGGCTATACGCCCGAGAGCTACATCGACGCCTTTCCGATGGAGCATGTCGGCGAGATCCACCTGGGCGGCCACGACGAGGACGAGGACGACGCCGGCGAGCGCCTGCTGATCGACGGCCACGGCACGCCGGTGGCCGACCCCGTGTGGCGGCTCTACGGGCGCGCGGTGGCGCGCGCGGGCGCGCTGCCGACGCTGATCGAGCGCGACTCCCACATACCCGCCTGGCCGGTGCTGTTCGCCGAAGCCAAACGGGCCGAGGCGATCATGACCGGGAAAGGCGCCGATGCCGACGCTGCGTGAGCTGCAAGGCGAGTTCGCCCGATCGGTGCTCGATCCCGGCCGCGCCGCGCCCGAAGACGTCACCAGCCACACCGCCCGCCGCCCCAAGCGGCGCTTCGCCGTCTACCGCAACAACGTCTATTTCTCGCTGATCGAGGCGCTCGCGGCGCAATATCCGGCGGTCGCCCGCCTGCTCGGCCGGGAGCTTTTCACGGGCATCGCCAAGAGCTATATCGGCGCCCACCCGCCCCGCTCGCCGATCCTGTTCCTCTATGGCGAGGACTTTCCCGAATTTCTCGAGGCGGCCGAGCCGCTCAAGCCGCACCCCTATCTGGGCGACGTTGCCCGCCTCGAATGGCGCTGGATTCAGGCCTATCACGCCGCCGATGCCGCGCCGATGAGCGCGCAAGCGCTGGGAGAAATTCCGCCGGAGGACCTCGTCTCGACGCGCTTCACCCTGCACCCCTCCTGCGGCCTCGTCTCCTCGCCCTTTCCCGTGGTGACGATCTGGGAGGCCAATGTCGGCGACGGCGAGGTCGGGCCCATCGACGCCGGCAGCGGCGGCGAGGACGCGCTCATCGTCCGCCCCGGCCTCGAGGTGGAGGTGCGCCGGCTTTCGCCCGGCGCCCGCGAGCTGATCTCGGCGCTCGGGAAGGGCGCGGCGCTGGGCGAGGCGAGCGAACGGGCGGCCGGAGCGAATGGCGGCTTCGATCTCCAACTCGCCTTGACGCAGCTGATCGAGAGCCGCGCCATCATCGCCGCCGCCCCCGACGGCTCCGCGGCCAGCCGCTGACGAAGGTCCCAAGGCCATGACCGCGCTGAACCGCCTGTTCGACAAGCTTCCCGCCGACATCGCCCAGCTCCTGGCGCGGCTGCTGGCCGGCCTCGTCTTCTTCCGCTCCGGCCTCGCCAAGATCGACGGCTTCGCCGTCAAGGACACGACCTTCCTGCTGTTCGAGGACCAGTTCGCCCTGCCCCTCATCCCGCCCGAAGCCGCCGCCTACATGGCGACCGCGGCCGAGTTCACCCTGCCGCTGCTGCTCTGGGTTGGCCTGTTCTCTCGCATCGCCGCCACGGGTCTGCTGATCATGACCCTGGTGATCCAGGTCTTCGTCTATCCCGGCTCCTACGAGACCCACGGGCTGTGGGCGGTGGCGCTGCTGCTGGTCATGACCTTCGGGCCCGGCAGGCTCTCGCTCGATTACCTGCTCGGCTGGGACCGCGGCCGCGGCGCCTGAACAGTCCACACCTGCTTTTCCCCACCCCTGCCCTTGCCACGATATTGACAAGATGGAGTGGCTTGCTTGCCACAGTCTCGCAATAAAATGACTCGCGAGTGAGGGAATTGACTTGACATTCGGATTTTCCGCCGGGGCGCCTGGGGCGCGAATGGACACGGCCATGTATAGGGTAGTCCTTTGTTTTTTAATCACTTTTTCTATGTTCGCCGCGCCGCGCGCCGAGGCGGGCGAGGCCGAGTTCTCCAACCCTGAGCATCTGATGTCCTGGATCGACGGCTACCGCGCCCGGCCGCAGCCCGCCGCCATGCCCAAGGCCATTCACGCCATGCTGGCGCACGGCCTGCTGCGCGAATCGGAAAAGGCCGCCTTCGCCGCCGGCTTCATCGCCGGCGTGCTCGCCGACAATCCGCGCCGGGCGCGGGCGCTCGCCAAGACGCTGTTTCCCATGCCGCCCAAGGAGCAGGGCATCATCATCAGGGCGGTCGCCTATTCGGGCCTGCCCGATTGGCAGGCGATGCTGCGCGAGCTGTCGCTCCGCATGCCCGAGCGCAGGATCCTGATCGACCAGTTCCTCTCCGGCGAGGCCAAGACGCTGATGAACGAGCCCTTGGATTCGGGCTCCGAGACGATCTACGCGCTGTGGGGGTTCTATTCAGCGACCGGCTATCACCCGCCCGTCGCCCGGATCATCCTGGCGCTGCGCTGGTCGGCTGATTTGCGCGAGAAGACCTGGCTCGACCACGTCAAGGGAGCGCTCCCCTGGAACAGCGAGAAGCAGACCGTCGAGCGGCTCGGCATCGCCGCCACCGCCAAGTGGACGCTCGCCTCCTATGCCGAGCGCCACCGCGATCTGCTCGGTTTCTACCGCAGCCAGCGCGCTTACCAGACCGAGCGGGTGATGCTGCAGCTCGATGATGTGATCGACGCGGCCGAGACCTTCGAGTCCGACCGCATCCGCAAGCAGGAGCTCGCCGCCATCGACGACGCCAAGATCAAGGAGATGCGCGATGAGGCGGAACCCTCGAGCGCCGCCTCGGCGGGCTCGGTGGCGATCGCCGCCGGCTGCGTCGTCGCCACCGCCACCGGCCATCCGGAGATCGGCATTCCCTGCGTCATCACCGGCGCGCTCTACAACGGCGCCGTCAAGATGTTCGAGGCCGCCGACTGAGCGGGTTACGCTGCCCGCCATGGCGAGCCCTAGCAACCGCTTCTACGCCGACCTCGCGCCGATCTCAGAGTTTCAGCGCCTGACCAAGCGGTCGTCCTTCCGCGACGTGCCGGATGATTGGACGCTGATCGTCGGCGACATCGTCGGCTCGACCCGGGCGGTGGCCGAGGGGCGCTACAAGACCGTCAACATGGTTGGTGCCTCCTGCATCGCCGCGGCCGTCAACGTTTATGACGAGACCGCCATCGCCTACGTGTTCGGCGGCGACGGCGCGACGCTGCTGATCCCGGCCGACGCGCTCGGGCCGGTGCGCGAAGCCTTGCAAGGGCTGCAAAGACGCACCCTCGAGGCGTTCGGCCTGGAGCTGCGGATCGGCGCGGTGCCGGTCGCCGACATCCAGTCGCGCGGCGCGCGCATCCGCGTCGCCAAGCTCGAGCTCTCACCCGGCAACCACATCGCGCTCTTCGCCGGCGGCGGCTGCGCGCTCGCCGACGCCCTCGTCAAGTCGCCCGAGACGGGGCCCCGCTATCTGGTCGGGGCCGCAGGCGAGGCGGGCGAGCCCGACCTCTCGCGGCTCTCCTGCCGCTGGGACAAGCTCGCCTCCCGGCGCGGCCTGATGGCGGCCCTGCTGGTCCAGGCCCTCGGCGGCGACGGCGAAGAGCGCAACCGGCGCTACACCCAGGCGCTCAACGCGATCACCGGAATCCTCGGCAACCTATCGGCCCGCGCGCCCGCCAACCCGGAAAGCCTCGTCTACCGCTGGCCGCCGCGGGGCACCGCCATCGAGGCGCGCTCGCTCGACGGGCGGCTGCGCCCCATGCGCCTCGCCGTCATCTTGATCGAATCCTTCGCCCAGTGGCTCGCCCACCGATTCAAGATCAAGGTAGGCGGCTATGACGGCCGCTCCTATGCCGCGGAGGTCGCCGGAAACACCGATTTCCTGCGTTTCGACGACATGATCCGCCTGGTGCTCGATTGCGCCGACGAGGAGATCGCCAGGCTGCGGAAGGCGCTCGACATCCTGGAGGCGGGGGGAAAGATACGCTACGGGCTGCACACCGCGCCCAACGCGCTGATGACCTGCCTGGTGCTCGACATGGCGAGCCACGCCCACGTCCACTTCGTCGACGGCGACGAGGGCGGCTTTACGCTCGCCGCCCGCGAGCTCAAGGCGAAGCAGAAGGCCGGCTCGAAGGGCTGAGCGTCGCGCGGGTCAACCGACGATCTCGGCGGGCTCGAAGCAGAGCGCGATCTCGCTGGCCGCGTTCTCGGCGCTGTCGGAGCCGTGCACCGAGTTGCGCTCGATCGATTCGGCGAATTCGGCGCGGATGGTACCGGGCGCGGCGTCGGCCGGATTGGTCGCGCCCATCACTTCGCGGTTCTTGGCGACCGCGTCCTCGCCTTCCAGCACCTGGAGGACGATCGGCCCCGAGGTCATGAACGCAACGAGGTCGTTGTAAAATGGCCTGTCCTTGTGGACCGCGTAGAAGGTCTTCGCCTCCTCCTCGCTCCAGCGCACCCGCTTCTGGGCGACGACCGCAAGGCCCGCCGCCTCCAGCTTGGCGATGATCTGCCCGGTGATGTTGCCCGCGGTCGCGTCCGGCTTGATGATCGAAAGCGTCCTCTCTTTGCTCATGGATTCCTCGTCCCCGTCAGGTTTCATTGTCCTTTTTAGGTTTCGCGGGCGCTTATAGCCGCGCGCCCTTACCCCGGCAAGCGGACCGCGCCGCCTTCCGGCGGGCCCGGCGCCATGCTAAGAGCGCAGACCCGACCGGAGACGGAGCGCCGCCATGCTCTACGCCGCCTTCAAGCTCGCAATCACCGCGCTGCTGATCGTCGCGATCTCGGAGATCGCCAAGCGCAGTTCGCTGATGGGCGCCGTTCTGGCCTCTATCCCGCTGGTCTCGGTGCTCGGCATGACCTGGCTCTATATCGACACCCAGGACGCCGAGAAGGTGGCGAGCCTGGCGGCGAGCATCTTCTGGCTGGTGCTCCCCTCGCTCGCGCTGTTCATCGCGCTTCCCGTGCTGCTCAGGCTGGGCGTAAACTTCACGCTCTCGATGGGGGTCTCGATCGCGCTCACCGTCGCCGCCTATTTTCTGATGATCGTGGTGCTCGGCAAGTTCGGCATCAGGCTCTAACCCCGCCCTAGAGCCTTTCCTCTTCATATGGAATCAATTCCGGTTCGCGATTGGCGCGTGCGATCCGGCGCCGAAACGGGCGAAGGGCGATGCCGGCGCATCTCTCGAGACCGGTTTGGCGCCGGGCGCCCGCCAATCGAAAACCCATGTCTGGCGGTGCGCTTTTGCGCCATGACCGGCGCAAAGCCCCTCGTCCGTACGCCCGATACGCCCTTCGTGCCTTTGCTTGATCCTGGCGCAAAAGCGCGCCGTCGGAATGGTTCCATATCCATATGAAGAGGAAAGGCTCTAGCCGCGGCTCGCCCGCAGCCGGTCGAGGCGCAGGCGATGGCGCTCGTCGGTGAGCCGCCAGGCCGCGCCGAGCACCGCCACGAGCACGCCGAGCGCCGTGCCGCCGGCGATCAGGAACATGATCAGAAGCTGGTATTTGGTGGCTTCGACCGGATCAACGCCGGAGAGGATCTGGCCAGTCATCATGCCGGGCAGCGCGACGATGCCCGAGGCGGCCATGGCGTTGACGATCGGCATCATGCCGGTGCGCAGCGCCCGCCGCAGCGTCGGTTTCAGCGCCTCGAACCGGGCCGCCCCAAGCGCGATTTGCGCCTCGATCTCCGCCTTTTGCCGCCGCGCGGCGCCGATCAGCGTGTCGAGACCCAGCGAAATCCCCGTCATGGTGTTGCCGAGCAGCATGCCCAGCACGGGGATGACGTAGCGCGGCGTGTACCAGGGCTCCGGACCGATCAGCGCACCCACGCCGAACACCGTTCCAAGCGTGCCGACGAAGAGCAGGCTCGCGGTGCCGAGGCCGTAGGTCCAAAGGCCCTCGAAGGAGGTCTCCTGCCGCGCGGCGATCTCGCGGCCGGCGACCAGGATCATGACCAGGCCGAGACCGAGGGTCCAGGCGGGCGAGGTCTGGGCGAAGATGAACTTCAGCACGAAGCCGATGGCGCCGAGCTGAACGCACATGCGCAGCGTCGAGACTGCGAGCGAGCGCTCCATGCCGAGCCGGAAGGCGAGCGACAGCGCGCCGTTGACCAGGATCAGCGCAGCGGCGCCCGCCAAATCGAAGAAGGTGAGCTGAACGTAGGTCACAGCGCCCCCACCTTCGCGCGGCCGCCGGCGATCGCGAGCTTGCGCCTCGCCAGCCGCTTGGCCTGGGCGCGGTCGTGGCTCACCAGCACGATCGCGGTGCCGGCCGTCAACAGCTTCTTGAGGCAGCGCTCGACCGCGCTTCGCGCCTTTGGGTCGAGCGCGGCGGTCGGCTCGTCCAGCAGCAGCACGGCGGGATCGTCCATCAGGCCGCGCGCGAGCGCGAGGCGCTGGCGCTCGCCGGTCGAGAGCTCGGCGACCGGCCGGTCGAGGAGGGAAGCCGCCAGCCCGAGCGTCTTGGAAAGCGCTTCGGCCTTGACCGCATCGCCGAAGTGGCGCCGCGGCGTCGCCTCCCACCAGCCGGGCTCTGCGGCGGCGTAGCGGACGTGACGGCGCCATTCGGGCGCGCTCATGGCGTTGCGCTCGAGGCCGTCGAGGAAAACGCGGCCCCCTGCCGGATCTAGGTCGGCGATCGCCCGCAGCAGCAGGGTCTTGCCGGTGCCCGAGGGGCCCTGCACGGCGAGGCATTCGCCGCGCTCCAGGGTGAAGGAAACGGGGGCGAGGTTGGGTATTTCGAGCGCGGCGACGTCGAGCAGGGCCATGGTCAACGGGCAAGGTGTCCCGGCGGGCGGACGCGGTCAATGGCGGCGGCGTCAGGGCGAGAGACGTAATCCGCGCTCCGCGTTATGCTGCCCGCCGAACAAGTGGGAGGGAACCCGACATGTCCGTCTATGTGGAACGAAACGGCCCGGTCTGGACGGTGATCCACGACCGGCCCGAGGCCCGCAACGCCATGGACCCAGAAAGCGCAGATGCGCTCACCCGGGCGTTTCTCGAATTCAACGCCTATCCAGACGCCTCGGTCGCGGTGTTCTACGGCGAGGGCGGCGCGTTCTGCGCCGGCTGGGACCTCAAATACGTCTCGACCCTCGCCGAAGCCGATCCCCTGGCCCACCTCGACATACCGCCCGCCGGGGCGCGCGGCGACGGCGGCGAGATCCCGCGCGGACCCTTGGGACCCTCTCGGCTGGAGCTCGACAAGCCGGTGATCGCGGCGGTCGAGGGACCGGCGGTCGCCGGCGGCATGGAGCTGGCCTTGTGGTGCGATTTCCGGGTGATGGCGCAGGACGCCTATCTCGGCGTCTATTGCCGGCGCTGGGGCGTGCCGCTGATCGACGGCGGCACGGTGCGCCTGCCGCGCATCGTCGGCGAGGGCCGCGCGCTGGAGATCATCCTGACCGGCCGCAAGGTCGAGGCCGGGGAATGCCTGCGGCTTGGTCTGTGCGAATATGTGACGGCATCGGGCGGCGCCCGCAAAAAGGCCGAGGCGCTGGCCCAGGACATCGCCCGCTTCCCGCAGACCTGCGTGCGCGCCGACCGCCGCTCCGCGATCGGCTCGCAAGGCCTCACCGTCCGCGATGGGTTGATCCAGGAGTGGTACAACGGCCGCGAGGCGCTCAGGAACGACGGCATCCGGGGCGCCACCCGCTTCAAGGAAGGGCTCGGCCGCCACGGCGACTTCGAGAAGATCTAGCTAGCGGGATTGCTTCCCGCCGCTCACGCCTTCTTCCGCCATTTGCCCGCCTCGTCCTGCTGCCAATAGGTCACCTCGTGGCCCGCCTCTTGGGCCGCGCGCCACTGGCCGCGGGCGCGTTCGACCGCTCCCTCGTCACGGCCGTCGAACAGAAAGACCGCGCGCAGATAGCCATCTAGCCCGGCTCCGTCGGCGCCCTCGACGAAGAAGCGTACATCGGCGCGATTGGGGTTGTCGTCCTCGGTCGTGAGAAAGATCGGCTGGGCCTCGGGCGGACCGTCGCCGGCGCGGGCATGGGGCAGGAACGAATCTTCGCGATAGGTCCACAGCAGCGTATCGAGCGATTCCATACGTTCGGGCGATGAGGCCTGAACGACCGCCTTCCAGCCGCGCCGCAGCGTCCTTTCCAGCAGCTCCGGCAGCACCCGCTCGAGCGGCATGCGCTCCAGGTGATAGAACAGGACTTCGGTGGAATCGGAGGCGGCCATGGGCGGCGATCTTAAGGGCGGCGCGGCACCGGGGAAAGCCCGCTTCAGCGCTTCTTTGCGTAGGGATTTTCGCCCTTGCGGGTCGCCAGCCGCAGCGGCACGGCCTTGAAGCCGAAGGCCTCGCGCAACCCGTTCAGCAGATAGCGCCGGTAGGCCTCGGTGAGCGCCTGGGGCCGCGAGCAGAACAGCACGAAGGTCGGCGGGCGGGCGTTGGGCTGGGTCATGTAGCGCAGCTTGACGCGCCGGCCGGCGACGGCGGGAGGCGGATGGCGCGCCACCGCCTCCCCCAGCCAATCATTGAGAGCGCGGGTGGGGATGCGCGCGTTCCATAGCCGGTAGACCTCGAACACCGCCGCCATCAGCGGCTCGAGCCCCTGCCGGCGGAGCGCGGAGACCGGGACCACCGGCACGCCCTTGATCTGCGGCAACAGGCGCTCCACCTCCTCGACCATCTCCCTGCGCTTGGCGCGCTTGTCCGCGACCAGATCCCACTTGTTGACCGCGATCACGATGGCGCGGCCTTCGCTCGCCGCCAGATCGGCGATCTGAAGATCCTGCTTGTCGAACGGCCGTTCGGCGTCGATCGTCACGATCACCACCTCGGCGAAGCGGATGGCGTTGAGCGCATCTCCCACCGAGAGCCTCTCCGGCGCTTCCCTGACCCTTGCCTTACGCCGCAGGCCCGCCGTGTCGTGGAGCAGGATTGCGCGGTCCCGCCACCGCCATTCGATCGCGATGGCGTCCCGGGTGATCCCGGCCTCCGGGCCGGTGATCACGCGCTCCTCTCCCAATAGCGCGTTCACCATGGTCGATTTTCCGGTGTTGGGCCGCCCGATGATCGCGACCCGCAGGGGCCGCTCCAGGGCTTCGGGCTCCTCGGGGGGTGCCGCCGGCGCGCCTTCCCCCTTCAAGGCGGCGACGGCCTCGGCGAGCTCCCCCAGGCCCTCGCCGTGCTCGGCCGAGAGCGCGACCGGATCGCCGAGCCCCAGACGG
>CAYVYD010000048.1:0-12017 GCA_964454415.1 uncultured Hyphomicrobiaceae bacterium
GGGGTGTAAGCCCGAGCCCCTTGACCCACCGGTAGAGGTTCATCTGCACGCCGGGCTCGTCGCCTTCGCACGCCGATAGGATGACGCCGTGCTTGTCGGCATAGACCTGGAGAATTGGGCCGATGGTGGCGTCGATTTCGGCGTTCATCAGCACGACGTCCTTGCCGTGCTCGAACGCCTCGATGAGGACCCTGGCGCCGAGCTCCACAGCGCCGGTGACATCGACCAGGACGTCAATCAGCGGCGAACGGGCCAGCAGAAACGGATCTTCGGTCGCCGCCGGCCGCCCGGCCTGGATTGCTTTGTCGAGCTGGGCCGGCGTCTCGACTTCGATCCCATCCGTCCGTCCCGCGTAGCGAAAAACCCCAAGCGCCCGGTCGCAGGTGCGATTGTAGATCGCAACAACTTCTATGCCCGGCACGCCGTTGAGGATTTGGTTGGTGAGGCCCTGGCCCATGAAGCCCGCGCCGATGAGGCCGACGCGGATGGGACGCCCACTTTCGCGCCGAGCCCTCAGTGCCGTGTCGACGAGGATCATATGACGGCCTCTGGCAAGACCGATGGCTGGTGCACGCTCATGCGCTGCCGCAGTTCCTGCTCGACGCGCTCAAAGGGCAGAAAAGCGCAATCCTTTTCCGAAATTACAGAAACCGGCATCGGCCACTTCAAACCGAGAGCCGGATCGTCGTGCAGCAGCCCGCCCTCGGCGCTTGGCGTGTAGAATTCACCGACGTGGTAGCTCGTCACCGCGTCGTCCCTGAGCGCCTGATAGCCATGTGCGAAGCGCTCAGGCACGTAAAGCGCACGCCAATTGTCCTCGTTGAGCTCGACCGAGATGTGCTGGAGATAGGTTGGGCTCTCGGGCCGCAGGTCGACGATGATGTCGACAATCGCGCCGCGCACGCAACGCACCAGCTTGGTCTCGGCCGCGGGCGGATACTGGAAGTGCATGCCTCGCACGGTGCCCGCCTTGGCGTTGAAGGCGAGATTGGCCTGAACGACGAGCGGCTTTAGTCCGTGTGACTTGAATTCCTCCTGGCAAAACTCGCGGGCGAAGAATCCGCGGGAGTCTTCGCGGCGTTCCAGATCGATGATGAACGCACCGCGCAACTCGGTCTCCGAGAAGAGCATTCGTCAACTCCTGCTGTTTCACCGGACGCGGCCGGTGTCGTCTTACTGGGTTTGGGACCTTGGGCGTTTCCTCAGGTCTTCTGGCGGTATCACGACGCATAATCGCTTCCAATCGGGTTGTGCTGATGAGGTTAATCGGATCGGCGCGAAGCCGGCGGATTGGTGGCGGCTCACGGTTCCATGGGCTCGCCTCAATAGGAAATTTGGATTGGCCACGGATGGGCAAAGGCGAGCTCGCGATGCCCGTCATGCCGTCAGGCGACGGGGCTGACCAACCTGGCGCTCCACCTTGTCGCAACTGAACGCGCGTTGGCCGTGGAAAATGGCGGGCCGAGAGGTCCGCGCAGTTCGGGACCCGCGCACGGGCGGCCTACAATTAACCTCATCAACTCAGCTTGTTTGGCATCGATTATGCGTCGTGATACCGCCAGAAGGCCTGACGAAAAGCCGAACGCACTGCGCTCCAACCCGGTGCCACAACGGCGATGTCCGGTGAAACAGCAGGAGTTGACGAATGCTCTTCTCGGAGACCGAGTTGCGCGGTGCATTCAACGTTGATGTGGACCGCTGCGACCAATTACGCGGGTTTCGCGCATGAAAGTCGTTCTGTTCTGTGGCGGTCTGGGGACGCGGATCCGCGAATATTCGGAGGCGATTCCCAAGCCGATGATCCCCGTCGGCAGCCAGCCGATGCTGTGGCACATCATGCAGTACTACAGCTCGTTTGGGCATCGGGATTTCACGCTGTGCCTCGGCTACAAGGCCAGCACGATCAAGGAATTTTTCCTCAGCTACAGGCGCGAGATCTTCAGCGACTGCGTCGTCTCCGACCACGGCGCCAATGTCAAGGTGCTCGGCCGACCGACCGATGACTGGGGCGTGACGATGATCGACACGGGCATCTGGCGCAATATCGGCGAGCGGCTCTGGGCCGTGCGCCACCAGGTTCAGGACGAGGAGATGTTCCTCGCCAACTACAGCGACGGCCTGTCCGACGTCGATCTCGATGCCATGGTCGCCGACTTCCGGGCGAGCGGGAAGATCGGCTGCTTTTTGGCGGTGCGGCCGTCACTGACGTTCCATCTGGCGGAAATCGCCGACAACAAGCAGGTCTCGAAGATGACCCCGGCAGCAAATTCCGACCTTTGGATCAATGGCGGGTTCTTCATCTTCCGGCGCGAGATCTTCGACTACATGCGGCCGGGGGAGGAGCTGGTCATCGAGCCGTTCGCCCGCCTGATCAAGGAAGGCCAGCTTCTCGCCTATAAGCATACGGGCTTCTGGCGATCGATGGATACGCTGCGCGATCGGCAGGTGCTCGAGGAGATGGTGGAGCAAGGTCACATGCCTTGGAGCCGGCGCGAGTCTCTCGCCTGCCGCGTTCCGGCGGAGTGAGGCGCGGTCGATGCAGCCACTCCTGTTCGCGAAACCCGGTCAGACCCTCAAGGTTCTGTGTCTGGGCGCTCACTCCGACGATATCGAGATCGGCGTCGGCGGGACGCTCCTGGGCTGGATCGCAGCCGGCGCGCGCCTCGACGTCCATTGGTGCGTTCTGAGCGCGTGCGGTCCCCGGCGTGCCGAGGCCATGCGCGCCGCCGAGGCGGTTCTGGAGGGGGCTGTCGCGCGGCACATCGAATGTGCAGAGTTCCGCGACGGCTATTTCCCTCACCACGGCGCCGAGATCAAGACGTGGATCGAGGACCTGAAAACGCGCGTCAAGCCCGACATCGTGTTCACCCATCGCAGCGACGATGCGCATCAGGATCACCGCGAGGTATGCCGCCTGACGTGGAATGCGTTCCGCGACCAGGTGGTGCTCGAATACGAGATTCCCAAATGGGATGGCGATCTCGGGCGTCCCAATCTCTATGTCGCGATGTCCAAGCAGATTATGGAGCGCAAGATCGAGCTGCTCGAGGCATGCTTCGGCACGCAACGCTCCAAGGATTGGTTCGACGCCGACACCTTCCGTGGGCTCGCGCGATTGAGGGGCATGGAATGCCGTGCGCCCGAGCGGTTCGCCGAGGCTTTCGTCGCGCGCAAGCTGCGCATCGATTGCATCCCGTTGGAAGAGCCTACCACACCGGCTGCCGCCGGTGCGAAGGGGAGGTCATCGAGTGAGCTGTCAAGCCTCGAAGTGTGAAGGGGCCGGCCCAGTGCGCTGCCGCTCGCGGAGCGCAAGACCACATCTCCACACTCACCGATCGTTCAGAGCTGACCACCCGCTGAACGGCTCGATCCCGCGCATGCATCGGGGCTGTGCAATCCGGGTTCCGAGCAACAATCAAGCAGCCAGAGTGTCGTTTCTTTCACCATGGCCATAGAGAACGGAATGCAAGACATCAAGGGAATGGCGCTTCGCGGCGGGCTGGCCAAGCTATTCGGCCAAGGGGGAAACTTTGCTCTCCGCCTCGGTTTCATGGTTGTGGTGGCCCGCCTCTTGGACCCCGAAGACTTCGGGCTCGTGGCGATGGTGGCCGTGGTCACGACCGTCCTCGAGTTGTTCGCGACCGCCGGCCTTTCGGTGGCCAGCGTGCAAAGATCGACGATCAGCGATGAACAGATCTCAAACCTGTTCTGGATCAACATCCTCGTCGGATTGGTGCTCAGCCTCATTTGTCTGCTGATCGCACCAATCGTCGTCGCCTTCTACCACGAGCCCCGTGTTTTTTGGGTCACGGTCGCCATGGGCGCGGGTTTCTTCTTCAATGCGGCGGGCGTGCAGCATCTCGCGCTGCTGCAACGGGACCTGCGCTACACCACCCTCGTCGCAATCGAATTCTTGTCTCAGTTGGCAAGTTTCGGAGTCGGTGTCGGTGTCGCAGTAGCGGGATACGGTTACTGGGCGCTGGTTGTGGCAACGGTTGCCCGGCCGGCGCTCGTGACTGTCTGCGTGTGGTTTGTGACGGCCTGGGTTCCGCTCTGGCCGTGCCGCGATGCCGAGGTTCGTTCATTGGTGCATTTTGGCGGAACCGTC
The DNA here is from genome assembly GCA_964454415.1 of uncultured Hyphomicrobiaceae bacterium. Classification (GTDB taxonomy): domain Bacteria; phylum Pseudomonadota; class Alphaproteobacteria; order Rhizobiales; family Methyloligellaceae; genus JAJFHN01. Next base: position 4,109 of record CAYVYD010000048.1, read on the forward strand.
ACCGTGAACGGCGTGCTCTCCCATTTAACCTACAGCTTTGACAAGTTCATCCTCGGCCGCGTCTGGGGCGCATCTGCACTTGGCCAATACGCCGTGGCCTCACAGCTCGTGAACATGCCGACTTCCAACATCAACATGGCGATCGGCGGCGTGTTGTTTGCCGTGCTGTCACGCCTGCAGGACGATGCCGTTCGCTTCAGGAACTACTTTCTGAAGGCCTACTCGCTCATCGTTTCACTGACGCTGCCCATCACCATTTTCTCGGCAATCTTTGCCGAGGACATCATTTCTTTGGTCCTCGGGCCGAAATGGACCGACGCGGCGGACCTGTTTCGTTTGCTGGTACCGGCGGTCCTCGTCTTCGGACTGATAAATCCCTTGGGATGGTTCTTGTGGTCGAGCGGACGACACGTGCGCAGCCTGAAAATTTCTCTGATCATAGCCGCGCTCGTCATCACCGCATGCGTCATCGGGCTGCCTTATGGCCCGGCTGGCGTCGCCATCGGCTTTTCCGCCGCAATGGTCCTGTGGCTCGTTCCGCACGTCGTGTGGGCCCTGCACGGGACGACGATAAAGCCATTGGACTTGTTTCGGGCTGCCAGCCGTCCACTGCTTTCAGCTTGTGTCGCCGTGGCATTGGCATGTGCCGTGCAGTACTATATGAGCCCGCTTCAATCGCCGTTTCTTCGGCTGGCCGTGGATGGTAGCGTCATGGCGGTTGTCTATCCTTGCATGCTGCTCTTCGTGATGGGTCAGAAGAGCCTGTATCTCGACCTTCTCCAATCCGTGGGAATTATGTCAGCGCCATCGTCTGCCACGACGAGCATCGGGAGCGTGACCGATTCACCATGAACTCGATGATGGTTGGAAACGTCGGTGGGTCACAATCATACTCCTGACGGGCAATCCTCTATTTTGGATGGTGCGGAGTGAGCAAGATTCGGACAGGCGATTGGGTTGAGGTCAGGAGCAAGGAGGAGATCCTCGGGACCCTCGACAAGCAGGGCCGACTGGACGGTATGCCGTTCATGCCGCAAATGTTTCAATATTGCGGCAAGCGCTTCAAAGTATACAGACGCGCGCACAAGACCTGCGATACCATCGCTTTCAATTGGGATTCGCCGGGCCGCAAATTGCCTGACGGAATTCATCTCGACCTTCGCTGTGACGGCAAGGCCTATGGCGGCTGCCAAGCCGCTTGCCTCATCTATTGGAAGGAAGCTTGGCTCAAGCCGGGCGATGGCGCCGGGCGGCAGGCGGAAGCTGCTCCGCAGGTTGACGGCTTGCCAGGCCGTGGCTGTACGGAAGGAGATGTTCGAAGGGCTACCCGCGTCGACGATCCGAAAACGGACGGCGAACCACGTTACGCGTGTCAGGCGACCGAACTTCTCGATTTCACGGCGCCGCTGCCATGGTGGGACGCCAGACAGTACGTCGAAGACTACACTTCTGGAAATGCAACGCTAGGCCAGATGCTTCGCGGATTTCTTTACAGCGGCTATTACTACGGGACGCTGGCTTTCAGCCCGAGGCTCGGTGGGCCGGCTCGCGCTCTCTACGATCGCTTTCAAGCGTTGTGGGGCGGCCTTCCCTATCCCAGACATCGTGGAACCATCCCTGCCGGTCAACCTACACCAAAAGCCACGTTGAACTTGCAGCCGGGTGAACTCGTCCGGATCAAGTCCTATGAGGAAATTCTTGTGACCGTGAACACGAAGAACAAAAACGCCGGAATGGCGTTCGACGGAGAGCAAGTACCCTATAGCGGCGGCATTTATCGTGTCAGGGGGCGGGTGGAGAAGTTCATCGACGAAAAGACGGGATACATGAAGAGGATGAAAACGCCTGCGGTGATCCTGGAAGGGGTTTTTTGCCGCGCCCGATACAGCGAATGCCGCATGTTCTGTCCGCGAAGCATCTTTTCCTGGTGGCGCGAAATCTGGCTGGAACGCGTTCCCGAGAACGCGCGGCCAAACGCGATCGACGCGACAGGGATGGCCGATCGCTCGGTTGCCAGGGACGATGCCGCTGCAGCCAGCGAAAAAGTGCACGCGCTGCAATCGGCGGAGCTCTGACGACCACGTTGATCGGCGGCCTGGGCTTGCAGAAATCATCCCGCCGGTAATCTGCGGCCATGTCTGAGATGCCAAGCGTTCGCGAATCCAAATCGGACTCTCAATCGAGCCCGCTGATCACGATCGCCATCCCGACGTACAATCGGGGATCGCTTGTGAAAAATTGCGTCAGAAGTGCCTTGGCGCAATCATATCCGAACATCGAGGTTCTGGTTTCAGACAACGCTTCGACCGATGACACGGTCGCAAATTTGAAATCCATCAACGACGAGAGGTTGCGCGTCCTTACCAGTCCAGAGAACGTCGGACCGACGGCAAACTTCAATAAGTGCGTTCGAGAGGCGCGGGGCGACTATCTCGTTCTCGCTGCCGACGACAATACCTTCGCCCCTCAATTCCTCAAAAAATGCGTGCGTCTCGTAAGAGCTGAGCCCGATCTCCCGATCGTGCTGGCCGCGTATGACGTTCTGATCCTCGGCGAGTTCTCCGAGAGTGATCGGCGGCGCGTCCCTGCCAGACTCAGCAAGAACCTATCGACCGGAATCTGGGCCGGAACAGATATTCTGGGGGAGTATCTCAACGGCAGAATTTCAGCACAGCTCCTGAGCAGCATCATTCGAACGGATATTCTCCGCCGCAACGGCGGTTATTCCGAACATCCCTGCGCCGCGGACGAAGCGACATGGATCCCGGTTCTGCTCGAGGGCCGTGCGGGGCTCGTCAACGAGCGGTGCGCCACGTACATGGTGCATGGTTCCAGTTTGAGCGACCGGTTCACCGCCGACGAACGGCTGAGTGATTTGTGCGAGGTGATGGGAGAAATTTCGGCTCTTGCCGAACAAAAAATCGCAGATCACGCGACGCGGCGTGAGATCCAGAGATTGACGAGCCGATACGTGGCCTACCTGACGATGATCAATCTCGTTATCTATCGCCGGGGGGGCGCAAGCTTGGCCGACGTCGTCCGCAAACTGGGGAGTTGGCGTGCACTGATCAAGCGATGCACATTCATGGATTTCGCGACGACACTGCGCTTGCGGTCATTGGGACGGATCTTATTGCCGACGCCGCTCGTCAGATGGTGGATGAGGCTCAGGCTTGACCGGGCACTCTAGTTCGCGATCGCACCAGGGCAAGCGCTGCCGGCCACCACATCCCCAATGCGGACGGAGATGGCCGACCGCTAACTATATTAGGCCGACAGGCCACATCCTCCGTCCCAACTGAGCTAACTATAGGCACCGGACGGGGGTGCTTCTGGTCCTGCCTCGGGAACGGAACGGAGTGAGGTCAGTTGCGCGTTTTACACGTAGTGCGACAGTTTCATCCTTCAGTCGGTGGTTTGGAGGACTTTGTTCTGGCGCTGGCGAAACAACAGCGTAGGGACGGCGTTTGGGCCGAGGTTGTCACGCTCGATCGTCTGTTCAAAAGTCCGGAGATGCGGCTGCCGAGCCACGATGTGATTGAAGGTGTGCCGGTTCAGCGGATCGGCTATTTCGGCTCACCGAAATATCCTATCGCGCTCGGCGTTTCGACGCGACTGGCCGACTTTGATCTCGTCCATGTGCATGGGGTCGATTTCTTTTGCGACTACCTGGCGCTTACGCGCTTCATCCACAGAAAGCCGCTCGTGCTTTCGACACACGGCGGGTTTTTTCATACGGCCTATGCGCGGAAGTTCAAGGAAGTGTTCTTTTCCACGATCACGCGTCTGTCCTTGACGCAATACAGCGGCGTTGTGGCGAACAGCATCAACGATCTGGAGCTCTTCCGTCGCATAACAAAAAGACGCCTGGTCATGATCGAGAACGGCGTCAACACGGAAAAATTCGCCGGTTTCGGATCTCAGACCTTCACACCCAACCTGCTGTACATTGGCCGCTTTGCCGTGAACAAGGGGCTCGACGAGTTGGTTGAGGCCTTCGATGTCATCGCCAGCGAGATGCCGAATGCCCGGCTACACATTGTCGGAAACGATTTCGACGGCCTGTATCCGCACCTGCGGCAACGTATCGCTGCCCTGCCCAATGGCAACAATATTCATATACACACCGGCCTTTCCGATGATGGCGTCAAGGAAGTCATCAAGGATTGCAGCTTCTTTGTCAGTGCCTCGCACTATGAAGGTTTCGGGCTAACCGTCGTCGAGGCGATGTCGGCTGGCCTGCTGCCGATCGTTAATCGGATCAAGAGCTTCGAAGCGATCGTCGGCAATGCTTCCGTCGGCCTTCTGACGGATTTCTCGAACCCGACCGACGCCGCAAAGGACGCTGTCGAGTTCATGTCGCAGACCAGGCTGCATTACGAGCAGTCACGAACCGAAGCGATTGCTGCAAGCGACAGGTACAGCTGGGACGGAACCGCTCAACGCTTCGTCGAAGCATATGAGAGCGTACTCGGCTCCCGCGAACTGAAGCTCACGGCGAGCGAGTGATCCAATCCGGTTATTTCCATCCTCGATGGAGGAGACAAGGGAATGACAGGGAAGGGACGCACGACGTAACGGCTCATCGGCGTCTTAGGCGAGGCGGAGGTGCGGATGGGTCCGGTTCTCGACGAGCTCATTGGGTAGGAAGTCCCCGTGCGTCAGATCAGCAAATTCGCCGTCGTTCTCGGAATCACCACCATAATCGTGGTCCGTTCGGGCGATGTGCGGCCTTCGCATGCGGCCGAGACGTCAGTGACCTTCACCGGCGTCAACATCGCGGACGCGGCGTTCGGGGCTGAATTCACACCGGGCACGTTCGGCAGAGATTACACATACCCTCAGCCCTCAACGCTCAAATACTTTGCAGACAAAGGAATGAACATCATTCGCCTTCCTGTGCTTTGGGAGCGCCTTCAGCATCAGTTGCAAGGCGATCTCGACAGCGAAGAGATGCGGCGGGTCGACACTGTCATCAATTATGCCGGATCCTTGGGGATACGGGTGATTATCGATGTCCATAACTATGCGAAATATTCGGGCACCGTCATCGGCACGCCGCTCGTTCCCCTTGATGCCTTCGGGGATCTCTGGCGCCGCCTCGCCACGCGTTACAGGGATAACGAGCTGGTCGTTTTCGGCCTTATGAACGAGCCGAACGGGTTGCGGACGGAGACGTGGCTCGACGCGGTCAACCTCGCAATCGCTGAAATCAGGCGGGCCGGCGCGAAGAACCTCGTTCTGGTTCCGGGAAACGGTTGGTCGGCCGCACGCAGTTGGATGAAAGGCCATTACGGAACCCCCAATGGCGAGGTCATGCTGAAGGTCGTCGATCAGGCCGACAACTACGCGTTTGATGTGCACCAGTACTTTGACTGGGACTACACGGGAACGCATGCCGACTGCCAGAGCACCGACATTGGCACAAGGACTTTGACGCCATTCACCCAATGGGCGAGGGAGCATCACAAGCGCGGATTCCTGGGGGAATTCGGCGTCGGTCCTGGGCAAACCTGTCTCGAGGCCTTGGATCGAGTGCTCCGCTATGAGGCCGCGAACAACGACGTGTGGCTAGGCTGGACCTATTGGGCCGCGGGGGAGTGGTGGCGTAAGGACTACTTCACGAATATTCAGCCGGTTGACGGACACGACCGGCCACAAATGGCAGTGCTGCAAAAATATTCGAGGGACGATCGACGGTAGCGGGAATGCCGGGGTTTTCGCGTAACGGCGGGTCGGGATCAGATGATTGCCCGCACAATTGGACAAGATTTCGCTTCTCGTTACGCCGTCGTCCCCGTCCAATTGATGTACTCGTTTGGCAGGACGTTCCTGGCTTCCCGCCGGTGCGCGGGAGACCGTAACAGGTGATCATGTATATGCGCGGCGAACATCCGGTCGATCCACTGTGTATTCTTGAAAATTCGGTGAGAGCGCAGCATCGTAAAGGGCGCGATCTTGCGAAACTCATTGTCATGATTGAATTCGTTGACCGCAAGAAGCTCACCCGTCCACGGGTTCGATCCGTCAACGCCGATGTCGTCGAGATAAACCGGAACGATTGGCAAATATAGGTTTGGAGGCCCGGTGAGAACCGCCAGGGCCTTCTTGGCGGAGGAATAATAGTCCACGTCGACGGCGACGAATCCGATTGGCGCGTCACCGTCAAGCGAGCGAAGAAAGCTCGGAATCGTGTCTGCAACGTCGCCGATAACGAGCTTCGCGAAATCCGGCAGAGCTCGGGTCAGGCTCGCCGCATCCATGGGAAAATCTCCCGCCTGAAAGGACTCCGGAAGATCCCGGTAATCCAACGCGGGCGGCATGCCGTTTCCGGTGTCGAACCCGAATATGCGGAATTGAATGCCCGTTGCCTTTTGGGTCCGCTCGGCAATCCGACACATGTTCACCAAACCGGCGCCACCGGCGACACCAAATTCGATGATGGTGACGGTCTCGTAGCCGTACCGTTTTGCGGCATCCGCAGCGTACAGGAGCGGAAACGCATATTGCTGTCTCACGACGAGGTCGAAATCGACTTTTGCGCGATAGGTCCCGCACAGCGCGATGATCGCCGACAGGAGGTTCAGATGAAGCGGCTCCGTCCCTCTTTCCACGAGGACCTTTCGCAGTTGGCCCGGACGCATCAGTCGGCTAAGCAAATACAACGACATGTCAGCTCCATGGTGGTTTTGTGCTTGGCGGGTTGATGGTCACAGCGGATACGTCAAACTTGTTTTACGTCGCTAATATCTCGCCGCGAACCGGCCCTGGTTCCGAACCCGATCCAAAAGGAGGGGGCTATCCTTGTCCCTCGCCGTGGAGAGAGCACCCAAGAGAAACCAGAGGAGCGCGGCGATCTTTATCGTGAACAACGAGGCCGAAATGCAAAGAAGCGTGGCGAAATAGGCTCCCGTGACGTTGCGAAACGGATAGAAATGGCGGTTATGTCCCTTGAGGGACATCAGCAAAACCCAGAAGACAATAAATCCGATAATTCCAGCGTTGCTAATGACGTAGCCATAGCCCGCATCAAACGTTTGTGCGGATGAAGCCGCACCACCGAACCAGTTGTAAATGTCGAAATCAAAGAGCACGCGACCCGAATACAACAGCCGATCCTCTATTCCCAATCCCTCGACAAAGGGGATGCCGCCGTGCTGATCCGCGGATACGCCGAAAAAATAGAGCCCAAGGATCGCCACGAAAGGCATTAGGAAGACGCAGGGCGTCGTGATTTTCGGAGGGGTCAGCATCATCAATACCGCCAATGCCAGAAAATAAGCGCTAAAGCGGGCGTCGGATAAAATAAGTAAAGCCAACCCGCCAGCGGCAGTCCAAAAATAGATCTGGCGCTCCATCCTCGATCGGACGACGGCCCACAGCGTGACCAATGCGCCGAAATTGCCCAACGTGCTCGGCTCAAGGAAAAGCGACGACACGCGATGCCTTCCCAAGAACGGCAATAGCGCCCGACCCTGGTCCTCCGGCCGGAACCCGCTGACCATCAAACCATTGGAAACATCGAGCGCCCACTCGGAGGCCTTCAGGGTCCCGCGCGCGATATAGTATTGCGCTATCTGAAAGACTTGTAGGAAACTCTCCAGAAAAAAGTACTCAAAGATGGCGAAACTGAATATGAGGCCTGTGGCAACGAATACGATTTTATCCGCTGCCTTCACGTCATTGACGCTCTTACCCAGGAGGATGAATGCAATAGGTATGAGCAGATCGCGACTTATTTTTACGTTTAAGACTTCTCCTGCCGCGCTGTCATATCTTAGTGCTGAAAGTAATAATGTATATAATACCATTATCGTTATAAGGAAAAAGTAAAATGCATTTATAGAACTGTATAATTTCAAGAACGGTAAGCAAATTATAATAATCTCTGAAATTATTACACTATGGT
>CAYVYD010000049.1:0-12016 GCA_964454415.1 uncultured Hyphomicrobiaceae bacterium
CACATGTTGGGCTCGATGTTGTAGGCCCGGCGGTAGGTCTTATCGATGTGCATGATGTCGGACGGGCAGATATCGACGCAATGTCCGCAGCCGTCGCAACGCGTCATATAAACAAATGTCGGCATGGTTGTACGTTATCTCCTGTATCGAAGACCGATGGCGGGCCAATCAATAATGGCGGGGCGACTGGGTCGCGCCGCCGTAAATCGCGGGCTTGTCGGCGGGCGCAGGCAGGTTGCTTCTCGAACCGTTCGCCTTTTCCACCCGTTTCTGGAAAGCGGCCGCTGGCTTGTAGAACATGTGCGAGAACTTGGACCACGGGACCGATCCGAACAGCACGATGGTGTCGAGGGCGTAGAGAACCAGCAGCACGGTGGCCAGGGTGCCGGCGCCCGCCGCCTGGGCGATCGCCCACAGCAGGCCCAGCGTCACGCTCGTCATGAGCGAGACGATGAAGATATCCGCATGCACCAGACGGAAGGGCGAATTGCCTTCCGCCACGACGTCGACGCGGATGAAGAACCAGAACCAATAGCCGCCGACGGCGACCAGCAGGGCGCCCAGGTACCACAGCAGCGGCACGATGGCGGGTGCCGGGGTCTCGGGCGTGGGATAGGCGAAGATCAGGGTCACGCTGGTCACGGCGTAGATCACGAAGCCGTACATCGTCATGAGATGGGCCAGCCTGCGCCGCAGGCTGCAGAATTCGCCGGAGGCGAGGATGTCGACCGCGGCGGACTGGATCGCCAGGGAGACCATCTCCCCGCCGCCGACCCGGCGCGTGCTGTTCTTGTCGGCATTCCGCCAATTTTCGAAGAAGTATTTGGCGCTCTTCTTGTGCATGATGTCGAAGAGCGTGCCGCCCACCACGAACAGTATCATGACGACGACGAACGTCTGCGTGAGAACGGGCGGTATGAACGCCGAAAGCTCGGCGAATGGATTGCTCGTAAACATGTTTCCCCCCCGGTGTCGCCGGATTTCATCCCTGGGATGCCGACATCGGATGACGTTTCACCGGTCAGCCCCGGCCCGCGCCAACGGGCCGAATTACATTCAACAATATTATATTCAATAATAGCAAAATAGGACAGTGCTGAAACTTAGCCGTTAGGCTCATAGGGCCGCGACACCGGGGCCGGGGGCCGGTGTCCGGCGAGACCCGGCCGCTCGTCATCGGCGCTTTTGCCGCGGCGGTCACGGCACTAGCCCGCGCCCATGTCGCGGCGCGCCCGCGCGACGGCGCGCTGCAGCACGTCCCGGCGCAACGCCACGGCCGCCTCGTTGAAAAGGATGTGCTTCAGCCAGTCGAAGGCGAAGCGCATCAGCGCCTCGTCATCGCTCCCGAGGCGGCCCGCGAGTGCGGGGTCGACGTCGTAGGATTCCAGGAAGCTCGTCTCGAACACGAAGCGGCGGAAGGCGTCGACGTCGGTGGTGGCCATGAAGAACATCTGCTTTGTCCGCTCCCCGGGCGCCTTGCCGTTGGGGCCGCCCAGGGTCTTCCACGACGTCATCTTCATCAGGATCTCGATCCAGCCGCGGTTCTGGAGATCGTAGGGCTCGACCCCCTGCTCGGCGCGGAACTCCGCGACCGACTGCTGCTTGGGCTCGGCGTGGCCCCGGCAGTGGTCCTCCTCGACCAGGAAGTAGAAGTCCTCCGGCGCCTCGTGGCCCTTGAGCTTCACCGCCGCCAGTCCGAGCGGATAGTAGCGGCAGGCGACGGGGCGGTCGTCGTAGACCGTGCAGCCCTCCTCGTCGTCGAGGAAGACGCAGGGCTTGTGCCCGCCCTCCTCGTCGGCGACGCGCAGCTTGGCGACGGGGAGATCGGCGCGCTCCCAGATCGCCGGGACGGCGAAGCGCCGAAGGAACTCGGCCGGGCGAAGATCGAGCGTGCGGGAGAGTTTGAGGATGTCGAAGGGGGTGAGCGTGATGTCGGTGTCGCGGCAGCAGGCGTTCCAGCAGGAAATGCCCTTGTGACAGGAGAAACCGAACCGGTCGGAGAAGGTCAACCTAACGGGCGCGACGGGGCCGGAGCGGGCGCCGCGCGATCGATCGACGATCTCGACCTCGAGCCCGGAGCCCGCCTCGCGGCGGGCAAGTTCCTCGCGCGCGCCGCCGCCCTCGCCGGGCGCGTCTCCTTCGAGGGCGCCGCCGTGGCGCAGATAGGGGTTGTTATGCCGCTCCGGTCCGGGCATGGCGTCTCGGGCCGGCTCAGCCGAAATGCTTTTCGACCAGATCGCGGTGCGGCACCTTCTTCAGCGTCCATTGGCGCGATTGCGGGTCGTAGCGCGAGTTGACGAAGCACTTCCAGTTCTCCTCGTCGAGCCGCGGAAAGTCGGCGCGGTAGTAGAAGCCCGGATAGCGCGTTTCCTCGCGGAACATGATGTGGCGCAGATGGGCCTCGGCGGTCCACAGCCGGTGATAGTTCTCCCACGCCCGCAACAGCTCGTGCAGGTCCTTGGCGCGCAGATGGACCGCATCCTCCTTGAGCATGGTGAGATAGGCGAGGCCCATCTCGAGCAGCTTGGCGTTGGTCTGGTAGTAGGTGGCGATGCCGGCCACGTATTCGTCCATGATCTTCTGCAGCCGCAGCTGGAAGAGACGCGGGGTGATGTAGTTGGGGTTGATGTCCTCGTCGGTGGTCTCGTCCTTGTGCTCCAGATAAGTGCGCACGGGCCGATAGATCTCTTCGGCGATCTCGTTGACGCCGCCAGCGAAGGCCGGCTCGAAGTCCTTATGGTCGCGGCAGAACCGCACCATGTTCTTGGCCGCGATGCGGCCCTCGGTGTGGGAGCCGGAGGAGAATTTGTGGCCCGAGGCGCCAACGCCGTCGCCGGCGGTGAACAGGCCCTTCACGGTGGTCATCCGGTTGTAGCCCCAGTGCCACTCCGGCGGCGCCACGTCCTCCGGTCCCGAAACCCACATGCCGCAACAGCCCGAATGGGAGCCGAGCAGATAGGGCTCGGTCGGCATCAGCTCGGAGGGGCTCTCCTCGGGGCGGATGTTCATGCCGGCCCACACGCCCGCCTGGCCGATGCACATGTCGAGAAAATCCTCCCAGGCCTCGGCCTCGAGGTGCTTCACCTCCTCCGGCGTCATGTTCTCGGCCAGGGACTTCATGGCCGTGGGGGTGTCCATCAGGATCGGACCGCGGCCTTCCTTCAGCTCCTTCAGCATGGCGTGGTTGCGCAGACAGGTGGGGGTGGCGCGGAGCTTGTCGTAGGGGGCGTATTGGGCGAGATCGTCGGCATGGCGGGCGACGTAGTCCTCGCCGAAGGCGTTGGTCGCCTTGCATTTGAAGAGCAGGAACCAGGCGCCGACAGGGCCGTAGCCGTCCTTGAAGCGGGTGGGAACGAAGCGGTTCTCCATCATGGTGAGCTCGGCGCCGGCCTCGGCCGCCATGGCATAGGTGGAGCCGGCGTTCCAGACCGGATACCAGACCCGGCCCATGCCCTCGCCGGTGGTGCGCGGCCGGAACAGGTTCACCGCGCCGCCGGCGGCCAGCAAGACGCTCTTGGCCTTGAACAGATAGATCTTGTGCTCGCGCACGGAAAAGCCGACGGCACCGGCGATCTGGTTGTCGCGGTTGGCGTCGAGCAGCAGCTTGACGATGAAGACGCGCTCGAGAACATTCTCCTCACCCAGCGCCTTCTTGGCCGCCTCGGCGACGATGGTCTTGTAGCCCTCGCCGTTGATCATGATCTGCCAGCGGCCCGAGCGAACCGGCTTGCCGCCGTCCTTGAGGGGCACTCCCTCGGATTCCTTGTCCTTCCAGATCGGCAGGCCCCATTCCTCGAACAAATGAACGGTGCCGTCGACGTGACGGCCGACGTCGAAGACCAGGTCGTCGCGGGTGATGCCCATCAGATCGGCGGCGACGTAGCGGCAATAGTCCTCCGGCGTGTTGTCGCCGAGATAGGTGTTGATGGCCGAAAGCCCCATGGCGACGGCGCCGGAGCGCTCCATGGCCGCCTTGTCGACCAGCGTCACGTTGACGTCGTCGCCGGCCCAGCGCCTGGCCTCGAAGGCGGCGCCGCAGGCCGCCATGCCGCCGCCGATGATCAGGATATCGGTTTCGAATTCGACGATTTCGGGATCGCCAAACGTGCCCTCAGCCATAGGCTTTGCCCTCCCCCATATGGAGCATTGGCCGATCGGCGCCGGGGTGGCCGCGCGGTGGGGCGCGGACTCAACGCACAATCGGGCGAGACTGCCGCATCAAATGGCCGGCAGGTTCCAACCCGCCTCGGTGAACAGCCGCTCGTCGGCGATGTCGCCCGGCTCGGGCTTGCCGGCGTAGGGGTCGATCGAGCCGACCGGCGTGGCGCGGACGGGAAACTCGAAGCGTTTGACCTCGCCGTCGCGGAACTTGATGGTCCAGGCGATCGCCTGGTCGGTGCGCAGCGGAACGATGGAGCCCCCCATCGGAACCCAGTCCTGGAAGGCGCGCACCTCGATGGCATGGCGCGGACACGCCTTGACGCAGCAGTGGCATTCCCAGCACTGGTCGGGTTCCTGGTTGTAGGCCTTCATGCGCCCGGTATCGAGCGCCATCAGATCGTGCGGGCAAATGTACATGCAGGCGGCGATGCCGGCGTCCCCGCAGCCGTCGCATTTGTCCGTGTGAACGAATGTTGGCATCGACGCCCTCCCCCAAAGTCGGGCCATCCGCGAACCGATATTGCAAAAACGCTATACGAACGGGACTCACATACCTTCATTCGCGGGGTGCAGCACATAGACTTTATGCCTACGCTGCCCGCCCTTTAGCCCATCAGCAGCCGTTCCATGAATTTCACGCCCGCGATGCCGCCGGCGATGATCGCGCCGAAGGCGAGGAACGAACCCAGCGCCAGGGTCGAGATGCCGGTGACCCCCTGGCCGATGGTGCAGCCGAGCGCGATGACGCCGCCCGAGCCCATCAGCGCGCCGCCGGCGAGCCCGCGCAGGGTGTCGGCCGAATCGGCAAAACCGGTAACGTGGAAGCGCCCGGAGATGACCGCCGCCAGCAGCGCCCCGGCGAAGGCGCCCACCACCGTGGCGACGCCGAAGCCCGGCACCATGCCGGCGGTGTACCGCTCTAGATATTCGAGCGTATCTGCGGTCGGCCGCACATAGGTGAGCGAGGTGGGCTCGACGGGGGTGGTGGCGAACTCGTCGTAGGCAAGGCCCGTCAGCGCCCATCCCGCCACGACGCAGAGGCCGATGCCGAGGCCCGCGATCAGATGCGGCGCCGAGGTGCGGAAGCCGCGGTCGCTCAGGCAATAGGCCAGCAGGCCGCCAATAACGAGGATCATGGCGAGGACGTCGAGGAGGGCGGGGTCGAGGCCGGAGAAACCGGACAACACCGCGCCCAGCGACTGGGACGGGGCATCGGCGAGCGGGACGGCGGTGGCGCGCATCAGGGCGTCGCGCGCGGGCCCGAAGATCCCGCCGATGGTCATGTAGGCGAACAGGCCGACGACCAGCAAAATCGCGATCGAGCGGATGTCGCCGCCGCCGGCGCGCACCAGATTGCGGCTGGTGCAGCCGCCCGCCAGCACCATGCCGAAGCCGAACATCAAGCCGCCCAGGAGATGGCCGGTCCAATTGAGCGATGGGGCCAAATACATCGACTTGGTCAGGTCGACGACGCCGGCGGCGGCCAGCAACTGGGTGCCGATCATGGCGACGGCGCCGGCCAGCAACCAGGCGCGAAACCGGCGGTAGTCGCCGAAGGTCAAAATGTCGGAGATCGACCCCATGGCGCAAAAATTGGTGCGGAACACGATGAAACCGAACACGAATCCGATGAGAACGCCGCCCAGCGCCAGATGAAACGACGGCGTCTCCTGAATGTGCGTTCTAATGAGGTCCAGCATGATCGGACTGCCCTTTCTTCCCAACGACCTTGGGGTTTAGACGATTCACCGAGAAAAAAGCACGTTTAGACCAATGATGCATCTAGTTTATTGAATATGAGGCTTGCTTTCAAATTTACCGTTGGGCAGATATAGGGGGGCGGGGACGGATCAACGGTCCGCGTCCGCATCCAAATCGACTGTGGCAATTGCATGGGAGCGAGCGAAGCCATGGCTGACGTAACCCTCGACACCAAGGGGCTCAATTGTCCGATGCCGATCCTGAAGGCGAAAAAGGCGATCAGGGACGTTCCGAGCGGCGGGACGCTCGAAATGCTGGCCACCGACCCCGGCGCCGTCGCCGACGTGGAGGCCTTCTGCAAAGCGACCGGCAACGAACTCCTGGAATCGGGCGTGGACGACGGCGTCTATCGCTTCGTCATCAAGCACACGGCCTAGGCCCCTTTGCCGCCAACGACGGCCCGCCGGCCTAGCCCTCGACGGTCTGATCGGCCGCGCGGGCCCGCCGCCGGCTCATCTTGGAGGGCTTGAGGACCTCGGGCTCGTGCTCGGGCGCGCCCGTCTGGCGAAGCAGCACCTCGCGGTGGGGGTAGGGGATCTTGACGCCGGCCTCCTCGAAGGCGTCCCAAAGCGCGAGGAAGGCCGCGCCCCGCAGATTGGTCAGCCCGTTTTGCGGGTCCTCGATCCAGAAGCGCAGCACGAAATCGATCGACGACTCGCCGAAGGCGGTCAAATGGCAGACCGGAGGCGGGCGCTCGAGCACGCGGTCGATCTTGGAGACGGCCTCGACCGCGATCGCGCGCACCTGGTGGGGGTCGCTTTCGTAGCTGACGCCGAAGGTGAGCTCGATGCGCACCTTGCGGTCGCTATAGGACCAGTTGATCACCCGGTCGGAAACGAACACCTCGTTGGGGATCAGGTACTCGATGCCGTCGCGGGTGACGATCGAGACGTAGCGGGCCTTGAGCGAGTTGATCCAGCCGAAGGTGTCGCCCAGCGCGATGACGTCGCCCGGTTTGATCGACCGGTCCATCAGGATGATGATGCCGCTGATGAGGTTGGAGGCGACCTTCTGCAGGCCGAAGCCGATGCCGATGCCGAGCGCGCCGGAGAACACGGTGAGCGCGGTGAGATCGAGACCGATCGAGGTGAGGGTTGCGAGCACCGCGATGGCGAGCAGGAAGAACTTGATGAATTTGGAGATCAGGACCTGCAGCGCCGGCGCCAGATCGACGTTGCGGCGCAGCCGCTGCTCGGTGAAGTTGCCGATCACCGTGGCGAGCCAGATCAGCACGGCGAGCCACAGCGCGCCCTTGACGACCACCAGCAAGGAAAGGCGGAAGTCGCCGATCGAGAGCGCGATCTTGTCGAGCATCGCGGCGGTCACGTCGAGCAGACCCAGAATGTTGAGGGCGGCGATGGACCAGGCGGCGAGGGCGAACAGATTGGCGAGCAGGCGATTGCGAATCAGGCGCGAGGCGATCGAGATCACGACCCCGGCGGCGACCAGGGTGGCGGCGATCAGCACGTAGTAGCTGTGCTGCGGCCGGGTGAGCTGCTGCATCACCAGGTCGGACGCCCACAGGGTCAGCGCGAACAGGATCCATTGCAGCCGCCGCAACGGCACCACCAGGGCGCGCATCAGCTGCGGCTGGGATTCGACGCGCCGGAGCTGGGCCTCCAACGGCGGCGTCGCGAAATAGGAAATTCCCCAGGAGACGGCGTAACAGCCCAGGATCACGCCGATCTGGACGAGCGCCCATTTGGTCGTAAGCATCTCATAAGCCGACACCAGATTGGTGCCGGTCTGCTCGATGATCCGTTGCGGATCGATGTCTAGGGCGTCTGTCGGCTTGCGCGCCATGGGTGCGTCGGGTTTCTCCTTCCCCCGGGTTGCGTGGTTCGAGTCGTTTTCAGTATAGCGCATCCTAGGGGTCAGCGGTGCAGGGGGATGCGCCTTGGTGCACGAATGCTTATGGTGGGGCCGGATTGAACCGCATGGCACTCTGGGACAACGTCAAGGACTTCGTGATCAGCCTCACCCAGGACGAGGCGCGGGCGCGCGATCTGGGCGAGGAGCAGCTCCGGCTCGCCTCGGCGGCGCTGCTGGTGCACGCGATGGTGATCGACGGCGACATCGACGCGCGCGAGCGAAAGACCCTCAAGCGGGTGCTCAACGAGCAATACGGGCTCGAGCCGCGCGAGGTCGCCGCGCTGATCGCCGATGCGCGGCAGCGGGAGAGCGACGCGGTCGACCTCTACGGCTTCACCAGCGTGCTGACCGGCCAACTCGGCCAGGAGGGCCGGCAAAAAATCATCGAGATGCTGTGGGAAATCGTGATGGCCGACGGCGTGGTGCACGAGTTCGAGGCCAATCTGGTCTGGCGGGTCGCCGAGTTGCTGGGGGTTTCGGCGCGGGACAGGATCCGCTTGCGAAAGGCGGTCGAGCAGCGCCAACTCCGGTCGGTCTGGGACGCGGGCTGAGAGGGGCGCGGCGGGCATGGCAGACGAGCCGGTGGAGGCGGCGCGGCCGCCGGTGACGGTGATCACCGGAGCCAGCCGGGGCATCGGTCTGGCGCTCGCCCACGAGTTCGCCAAGGCCGGGCACAGGCTGGTGCTTGCCGCCAGCGGCGCCGAGGGGCTCGAGGAGGCCGCGGCCGCGCTGGAGCAGACGCACGGGGTCGAGGTGCACAGCCAGGCCTGCGATCTCTCCACGGCCGAGGGCTGCGAGATCCTCGACAACGCGGTCGAGGCGGCGGGCCTCGAGGTGGATTATCTCGTCAACAATGCGGGCGCGGGCTATTGCGCGCCGTTCCAGGAGGGCGCGCGGGTGCGGCTGACACGGATACTCGACCTCAACGTCACCGCGCTGACCGATCTCACCGGGCGTTATCTCCCCGGCATGATCGCGCGCCGCCGCGGCGGGGTGCTGAACGTGGCCTCGCTGGCCGGCTACGCGCCGGGGCCGCATCAGGCCGTCTACACCGCGAGCAAGGCCTATGTGATGTCGTTCACCGAGGCGCTCGCCGCCGAGGTCAGGGGGTCGGGCGTCAAGATGGCGGTGCTGGCGCCGGGTGCCGTGGCGACCGAGTTCCACCGCCGCGCCGGGGCCGAGCACTGCTACTACCTCCGCTTCCTGGGGGCGATGAGCCCGGAAACGGTGGCGCGCATCGGCCACGCCAACTTCATGTGCGGGCAGACCGTCATCATACCCGGCTGGACCAACATGCTGGGCGCGCTCACCATGCGGCTTATGCCGCACGGGCTGATGGTCCCGTTCACGGGATGGCTGCTCAAGCGGCGGGAGGCGCCGGACGATGAGCGGAAAGAAGACTGAGACCGGCCGCAGGCCGGTGCTGGCGATCATCCACATCCCCGAGGGCGAGATGGGCCATCTGGGCCGCTGGCTCCTGGCGCAAGGCTACGGGCTCGACGTGCGGCGCCCGCGCTACGGCGACCCGCTGCCCGAGACGCTCGCGGAGCACAGCGGCGTGGTCGTCTTCGGCGGGCCGATGAGCGCCACCGAGCCCGAGGACTACATGCGCCGCGAGCTCGACTGGCTCGACGTGCCGCTGGCCGAGGAGAGGCCCTATCTGGGGGTTTGCCTGGGCGCGCAGATGCTGGCGCTCAAGCTCGGCGGCGAGGTCGGCTTCCACGCCGAGGGCATGGTGGAGACGGGCTACCAGCCGATCCGCCCGACGGCGGAAGGCGCGGCGCTGATGGATTGGCCGAGCCACGTCTATCACTGGCACCGGGAGGGCTTCACGCTGCCGCGGAGCGCGGTGCGGCTGGCCGAGGGCGAGATCTTCGAAAACCAGGCGTTCCGCCACGGCGCGCGCGCCTTCGGCGTCCAGTTCCACCCCGAATTGTCGCACCGGATCATGACCCGCTGGACGGCGCACGCCTCCCAGCGCCTGGCGCTGCCCGGCGCCCGACCGCGGGCGGAGCACATCAGCGGCCATTTGCGCCACGGACCGCAGGTGCGCCAGTGGCTCGACCGGTTCCTCCGCCTGTGGATCGGCCTGGAGGAGGAGCACGCCGAGCGGCACCGCTAGGCAGAAACTGCCGCCCGCGCGGCGATCCTTGCCTACGGACGAGGGGCGGGAGCGGCGGCGAGGGCATGTAGGCGCCGCCGGGGACGGTCGGGGAAGTCCCGGAAAACCGGCGAAAAACCGGAAAGAGATTTGTCGCGCCGCGCCGCCGCGCCAATTGGCAAGGGCCTTGCTTTGGAACGGGCGTGCCGGCGGTTCAGTGTCGCGTCGAGGCCGGCGCCGATCATGCGGAGGAGGGGCATCTGGTTTCGCGGACGCCCTCCTCCGCCTTCGTCGTCTCAGCCCTTCCAGCATTCCAGATTCCCTTAGCGCCAGGCGACAGATCTGTCGAATTCGGCCGCGTATTGGGATAGGTATGCCGACGGCAGCAGCCGGACGGCTTGCCGGTTTCGGGGGAGGTGGGAATGCGCAACCCTTTCGTGGTGATCGTGCTCGCCGCCTGGGCGTGGGCCGGGCTTGCCATGGGCGCGGCGGCGCAGACCGCGGCGCGGCCGCCCGACAAGGTCGTCGTCGGCATCTATGTCAACGACCTGCAGAACGTCGACCTGGCGCGGCACAGCTACGTCGTCGACCTCTATATCTGGTTCCGCTGGGCGAACCGGGACCTCGACCCGCCGAAGACGATGGAGTTCATGAATATCTTCCCGACCGAGGAGCGCATCCAGACGCTGATCTTCGACAAGCACCAGGACCAACCCGACGGCACGCTCTACAACGTGGTCCGCTATCAAGGGGCGTTTTCCAGCAAGTTCCGGCTCACGGGCTACCCATTCGACACCCAACAGCTCGTGGTCGCGGTCGAGGATTCGGAGCTCGGCGACGAAAACCTGGTCTACATGGCCGACGACAACCCGATCACCGTCAATCCCGAGATCACCCTGCCCGGCTATGTTCTCGGGAAACCGGAGATCAAATTCGCGCCCAAGCCCTATCCCACCTTCTTCGGCGACCTGTCGAACCCCGACACGACGGCCTATTCGCGGGTGACGCTCACCATCCCGATCACGCGGCCCTGGGTCTCGGGTGTGGTGAAGACGCTGCTGCCGATCTTCATCGCCATTTTGTGCGCCGCGCTCGCGCTCTACATCCATCCCTATCACGTGGAGAGCCGCGTCGGCCTGGTCATCACCGCGCTGCTGACGCTGGTGGCGCTGGAGTTCACCGCCGCGGCCGACCTGCCCACGGTGGGCTATCTGATGCTGACCGACCAGATCTACCTTTTGAGCTTCGGCTACATGCTGGCGGTGCTCGCGCGGGTGGTGAACGCCTCGTGGATCGATAAGGGGGTCAGCGAGGCGGCGGCGGCGCGCAAGGACCGGTGGGCGCTGTTGGTGACGACGGCGGTGTTCGCCGCGGCGCTGGGGGCGGCGATCGTCTCCACCCTGAAATGAGGACGGCCGGAGCGCGACGCCCGGGACTCAGGCGGGACGCGGGCAATTCACCATCCAGGGGATACCGAACCGGTCGACCAGCATGCCGAAGCCAATAGCCCAGAAGGTCTCGGCAAACGGCATCGTCACCGTTCCCTTCTCCGAGAGCGCGTTGAACACCCGCTCCGCCTCGCCCTGGTCCTCGATATGGAGCGAGACGTGAAAGCCCTGCGGCGTCTTGCGGTGATCGGCCGGGGCGTCGGAGGCCATCAACCGCTGATCGCCGATCAGCAGGCAGGCGTGCATGATCCGGTCGCCCGCTACGTCCGGACCGCAGCTTCCCTCCGGCGCGTCGGCGAAGCGCAGCATGGCCTCGATCCTGCCGCCCAGGGCCTTCTCGTAGAAGCCGATGGCTGCCTCGCATTGACCGTCGAAGGTGAGGTAGGGAACGAGTTGCATCACGTGCTCCTTGGTTGAACAGGGGGGGCTCGAAGGATGGCTAAAGGCTGGCGCCGTCGAACGGCTTGATCGAGAGGGCCGCGAGATCGAGGCCGTCGGTGCAGCGCAGATTGACGGCGACCATGGCCTGCCCACCGGGGCCAGTGCCTTCGCCGAACGGCGCGCAGCCGCAGCTCTTGCAGAACTGGTGGCGGATGTTATGGCTGCCGAAGGTGTAGACGGCGATCTCCTCGCGCGGGGTCAGAAGGGTGAACTTGTCCGGCGTCGAGAAGGC
>CAYVYD010000050.1:0-11761 GCA_964454415.1 uncultured Hyphomicrobiaceae bacterium
TCGAGGAGGCGCTGGAGGGGGCGCTGGTGCTGATCGAGTGGCCCGAGCGCATCGCGGAGCTGTTGCCGGCCGACCGCCTCGGCGTCCGCCTCGAGGAGGAGGAAACGGGCGCGCGGCGCATCAGCCTCGAGGGTCACGGCACCTGGGAGGGCCGGCTTGAACGTTTCGCGGCGATGGCGGCGTTCCTGGAGGTTTCGGGCTGGGGGGAGGCGGAGGCCGCCTATCTGCAGGGCGACGCCTCGCCGCGGCGCTACGCCAGGCTTGTGCGCGGGGCCGCGCGCGCGCTCCTGATGGACGCCCCACGCCGGCCCGACGGTCCGCCGATCCGCGAGGGCAAGCCCTACAGCGCGCTCGCCCATCTGGCGGAGGACGTGCGGCCCTTCGTCGCCGTCGACGAGGCGCTGCGGCGGGCGGGGCTGAGCGCGCCCGAGATTTTCGCCACCGATCTGGAGCGGGGCTTTCTGATCCTGGAGGATTTGGGTGACGAGGTGTTCGACCGCTTGGTGACGGAGGGCCGGGCCCAGGACGAGCTCTATGGCGCTGCGGTCGAGGTGCTGCTCGAGCTTCGCGCCCACCCGCCGGAAAGGGAGTTGGCGCTCGCCCAAGGCGGCACATGCGCGCTCGCCGCCTATGACGAGACCGCCTTGTCGATCGAGGTTGAGTTGCTGCTCGACTGGTTCTGGCCCGCGCTCAAGGGCGAGGAGGCGCCGGAGATCGTCCGCGTCGAGTTCAAGGAGGCTTGGGGCGCGCAGTTCGCCTTCCTCGCCGCGCAGCGGCGGGGCTGGGTGCTGCGCGACTATCACTCGCCCAACCTGATCTGGCTCGCCGGGCGCGAGGGCCTCGCGCGGGTCGGGGTGATCGACTTCCAGGACGCGCTGCGCGGCCCGCACGCCTACGACCTGGTCTCGCTGCTGCAGGACGCGCGCGTCGACGTCTCCGCCGATCTTGAAGAGGCACTGCTGGAAAAGTACTGTCGCGACTGTGAGAGCGCGGACCCCACCTTCGAGCGCGCGCGGTTCCTGGCGGCCTACGCCACCGCCGGAGCCCAGCGCAACACTAAGATATTGGGCATCTTCGCCCGCCTCGCCGCCCGCGACGGCAAGCGGGGCTATCTCGGCCACATTCCGCGGGTTTCGGCCTATCTCGAGCGCAATCTGGGGCACGAGGCGCTGGGCCCGCTCAGGGCTTGGTACGACCGGCATCTGCCCGCTGCCGAGCGCGCCCGCTTCGACGGCGCCTGACCGGGAGAAACGCCAATGAGCCCCAAGACCGCCATGGTGCTGGGCGCCGGGCTCGGCACGCGCATGCTGCCCTTGAGCGAGACGACGCCCAAGCCCCTGGTGCCGCTCTCGGGCGTGGCGCTGATCGACCGGGTGCTCGACCGGCTGGCCGAGGCCGGCGTGGAGAAGGCGGTCGTCAACGTGCATCACCTGGCGGATCGGATGGAGGCGCATCTGGCGGCGCGCAAGCGCCCGGCCGTCGTCATCTCCGACGAGCGCGCGCTGCTGCTGGACACCGGCGGCGGGGTCAAGAAGGCGCTGCCGCTGCTGGGCGGGGAGGCCTTCTTCGTCCACAATTCGGATTCGGTCTGGATCGAGGCGGGCGCGCCGGCGCTCGCCGCCATGGCCGCGGCCTGGGAGCCGGAGAGGATGGACTGGCTGTTGCTGGTGGCGCCCGCCTCACAAGCGATCGGCTATGGCGGGCGGGGCGATTTCCATCTCGAGGCGGATGGGTGCCTAAGGCGGCGGGGCGGGGGCGAGACCGCGCCCTTCGTCTTCGCCGGCGTCTCGATCACCACGGCGCAAACCTTCGCGGGCGCGCCCGAGGGTGCCTTCTCGCTCAACCTGCTATGGGACCGGGCGCTCGAAACGGGGCGGCTCTACGGCCTCGCGCTCGAGGGCCAGTGGATGCATGTCGGCACGCCCAATGCGCTGACCGAGGCCGAAAGGGTGTTGAACGGTGGCGGCGCCTGACGGGTGCGGGGGTGGCGGCGCGCCCCGCCTCTTCACCATCCCGCAGACGGCGCCCTTCCTCGATCATCTGGCCCGCGCCATCCTGAGCGGCAATCTGCCCGTTCCGGGCGGTCCCGCTCCCGATCCGTTGGCGCTCACCCGCGTCACGCTGCTGCTTCCCACCAGGCGGGCCTGCCGGGCGATGCGCGAGGCCTTCCTGCGCGAGGGCGGCGGCGAGGTGGTGTTGCTGCCGGCGATCCGCGCGCTCGGCGACGTGGACGAGGAGGCCGCCTTCTTCGCCGAGGAGGCGGGCGCGGGCGACGGCCTGGCGCTGGAGCTGCCCGAGACCGTCGGGACGATGGAGCGCCGGCTCGTCATGATGGAATTGATCCTGAAGTGGAGCGAGGTCTCCAGCCCCCTCGCGCGGCCCGCCGCGAGCCCCGCCCAAGCGGCCCAGCTCGCCGACGGGCTGATCCGGCTGATGGACATGGTCGAAACCGAACAGGCGGATTTGAGCGGTCTCGAGACGCTCGTGCCGGACCGCTTCGCCCGCCATTGGCAGGAGACCATCGCCTTCCTCGAGATCCTCACCAAGGAGTGGCCGGCGATCCTCGCCGAGCGCGGCCGGATGTCGCCCTATGCGCGGCGCGGCCTGTTGATGGCGGCGGAGGCCGAGCGGATCGCCGAGGCGCCGCCGGCCGATCCGATCATCGCAGCGGGCTCGACCGGCAGCATCCCGGCGACGGCCCGTCTGCTGCGCGCCATCGCCCGCGCGCCCATGGGCGCGGTGGTCCTGCCCGGCCTCGACCTCGAGCTCGACAAGGATAGCTGGGACGACATCGCCGGCCGTCACCCAGAGCACCCGCAATTCGGCATGCAGCAGCTCCTGGCCCGCATCGGTGCCGCCCGCGAGGACGTCGCCTGGCTGCCGGGCTCGGCGCCGGACGAGGCGTCGCGGGCCCGTCTCAGACTGGTGAGCGAGACCATGCGCCCGGCCGGGACCACCGAGCGCTGGCAGGATCTGATGACGCCGGAGACGCGCGGCACGCTTGCCGAAGGGGCCAAAGGCATCGCTCGGATCGAGGCGGCGACGGGCGAGGCCGAGGCCGAGGCGGTGGCGCTCATCCTGCGCCGGGCGATGGAGCGGCCGGAGGGGACGGCGGCGCTGGTGACGCCCGACCGGACGCTGGCGCGGCGGGTGACG
Organism: uncultured Hyphomicrobiaceae bacterium; assembly: GCA_964454415.1. Classification (GTDB taxonomy): domain Bacteria; phylum Pseudomonadota; class Alphaproteobacteria; order Rhizobiales; family Methyloligellaceae; genus JAJFHN01. Next base: position 3,157 of record CAYVYD010000050.1, read on the forward strand.
GCGCGGATGGAGAAATGGGGCGTCATGCTGGATGATTCCGCTGGCCGCCCCCTCGCTAAGACTCCGCCCGGCATCTTCATGGATCTGGTCGCCGAGGTGGCGGAAAGCGGTTTCGCGCCGGTCGCTCTGCTGAGCCTGTTGAAGCACCCGCTCGCCCGCCTCGGCCGGCCGGAGGCGGCGATACGAGGTGCGGCCCGCACGCTCGAAATCGCCGCCCTCAGGGGACACGCGCCGGCCAGCGGTCTCATCGGCATGGCGGCGGCGCTCGCCGAAGCCGCCAATGAAGTGGCGGAAGGACGGACGCGGCGGCTGGCGCTATCGCGGCTGACGCCAAGGGAGCTCGACGAGGCGGCGTGCCTCGTCGCCGATTTGGAGCGCGCCTTCGCGCCGCTCGACGACCTCCATCGCAGCGGCAACCGCGCGGCCATCACCGATCTGGTGCGCGCCCATGTGGCGGCCGCCGAGGCGGTGGCGCGGACCGAGCAGGGCGAAGCCGGCGACCTGTGGCGGGGGGAGGCGGGCGAGGCGCTCTCGGTGATGCTGGCGCAGGTGCTGAGCGGCGAGCGGCCGGGACCCCCCATCGCCGCCGCCGATTACGCCGATGTCTACCGCGCCTTCACCGCGCCGCTGCTGGTGCGCGAGACCAGGGGAACGCATCCGCGCCTCTTCATATGGGGCCCGCTCGAGGCCCGCCTGCAGCGCGCCGGCGTGGTCGTGCTCGGCGGGCTCAACGAGGGCACCTGGCCCCGCAGTGAAGACGTGGATGCCTGGTTCAGCCGGCCGATGCGCGACGAGCTCGGTCTGCCCCAACCCGAGCGCCGCCTGGGGCTCTCGGCGCACGACGTCGCGCAGCTCCTGGGCGCGGGCGAAGTCTATCTGACGCGCGCCCTCAAGCTCGAGGGCGTCCCCAGCGTGCCGTCGCGTTGGCTGCTGCGGCTCGAGGCGGTGCTGGCGGCGACCGGCGCCGAGAAGACGCTCGAGCCCGAGGCGCCATGGCTCGGCTGGGTGCTGGCACGCGACCACGTCGAGACCTATGCCGAGCCGCGCCGGCCGGCGCCTTGCCCCCCGGTCGAGGCGCGCCCACGGCGGTTGAGCGTGACCCGCATCGAGGAATGGATCGCCAACCCCTACGCCATCTTCGCCCGCGACATCCTCGAGCTCGAGCCCCTGGGCGAGCTCGCCGCGCCGCCGGACGCCGCCATGCGCGGGCAACTCGTGCACGATGCGCTCGCCCGCTTCGTCAAGCGGCACCCCGAGGGGCTTCCCGCCGACATCGTGGGCGAGATGATGGCAATCGCCGACGAGCTGTTCGAGGAAATCGGCGCCCATGCCAGCGTGCGCGCCTTCTGGCGGCCGCAATTCGAGCGCTTCGCCGCTTGGTTCGCCGAGACCGAGCCGGCGCGCCGCGCCGGTGTCGAGCGGTCCTTCGGCGAGGTGCGGGGCGGAATGGAGATCGCTGCTCCCGCCGGCCCGTTCACCCTACGCGCGCGCGCCGACCGGATCGACCGCTTGGCGGCGGGCGGGCTCGCCATCTACGACTATAAGACCGGCATGCCGCCGAACCAGGCCGAGGTCGCCGACGGCCGGGCGCCGCAACTGGCGCTCGAGGCGGCGATTGCCGCGGCGGGGGGGTTCGATGGCATAGCGCCCGCCCAGGTGGCGGCGCTGCGTTATGTGTGGGCCTCGGGCGGACGCGTCGCCGGCGAGGAGCGGGAGGCGAGCAGGCGCGATCCCGGAGAGCTGGGCGCGTTGGCGCTCGCCGACCTCGCCCGCCTGATCGCCCAGTTCGACCGCCCCGAAACCCCCTATCCGGCGCTGCGGCGGCGCCAGTTCGCGCGCAAGGCGGCCTTCGACGACTATGCCCATCTGGCGCGCGCGCCCGAATGGATCCAGGGCTTCGAGGGGGGGTGAGCCATGGGCGCCGATCGGATCAAGTCCCAAACCGACGCAAACCAGCGCAAGGCCGCCGATCCCGGCGCCTCGGTCTGGGTCTCGGCGAGTGCTGGAACCGGCAAGACGTCGGTGCTGATCAGCCGGCTCGAGCGGCTGTTGCTCCAGGGGGTACGGCCCGAGAGGATCCTCTGCCTCACCTACACCAACGCGGCGGCGGCGGAGATGCAGAACCGGCTTTACGCCGAGCTCAAGGACTGGGCGGCGATGGAGGGGGAGGTGCTCGCGGCCCGGCTCCGGGCGCTCACCGGCGCAGACGCCGACGAGAGCGTCATGGCGCGCGCGCGGCAGCTCTTCACCCTGACGCTGGAGACCAAGGGCGGCCTCAAGATCCACACCATCCACGGCTTCTGCGAGCGCCTGCTGCACCGGTTTCCGCTGGAGGCGGGGATCGCGCCCGAATTCGAGGTGCTAGACGAGGCCCAAGCCGCCGAGCTCCGACAACGGGCGGCCGACCGGGTGCTGAGCGCGGCGGCAAGCGAGCCGGGTTCGGATTTGGGCGTGGCGCTCGCCGACATCGTATCCCGCGCCAGCGAGATCACCTTCCGCGACCTGCTCAAGCGGGCGCTGCGCCAGTCCCCGCCAGAGGCAGACGGCGAGGGCGACGGGGCGGGCACCGGCGGGCTTGCGTCGCTGCTGGGGATCGAGGCGGCGCGAGGCGAAGGGCGCGCCGAGGAGATGGCGGGCGTGCTCGATGACGGGACGCTCGAACGGGCGGCGGCGGCGCTCGATCAGGGCGGAACATCCGACCAGCAGAAGGCGGTGGCGTTCCGCGCGGTGCTCGCCGCCACCGGACAGCGGCGCGTCGCCGCGCTCCGCGACGCCTTCCTGACCAAGCAGAACGAGCCGTTCACGACTATGGCGACAAAGGCGGTTTGCGAGGCGGAGCCCGGGCTGGTGGGCGCGCTCGAAACGGCGCGCGATAGGTTCTTCGAGCTGTGGCTGCGCGATCAGGCGTTCGAGGTGCTGGCCGCCAACCGTTCGCTCGATCGGCTGATGCGGGCGATCGGGGCCGCATACGCGGCGGAGAAAGCCGCCCGCGCCGCGCTCGATTACGACGATCTGATCGACCGGACGGCCGCGCTCCTCAACAGCGCCGAGGCCGCCCAATGGGTGCTCTACAAGCTCGATTACGGCATCGACCACATTCTTGTCGACGAGGCCCAGGACACGAGCCCGCTGCAATGGCGGGTGATCGGCGCGCTGGCGGGCGAGTTCTTCGCCGGCGAGGGCGCGCGCGAGGCGCTCCGCACGGTGTTCGCGGTGGGCGACGAGAAGCAGTCGATCTACGGCTTCCAGGGCGCGCGGCCCGAGCAGTTCGCCCAAGCGGGCCGCGCCTTCGAGAAGCGCGTCAAGGGCGCCAGGCATCGATGGGAGCGGGTACCGCTCAATCTCTCCTTCCGCTCGGCGCCGGCGGTGCTCGATGCGGTGGACGCCGTATTCGCCGCGCCCGCGCCCGCCCGGGGCCTCACCTGGGGGGGCGAGCCGGTCCAGCACCACGCCAACCGCGAGGGCGAGCACGGTCTGGTCGAGATCTGGGGGACCGAGGTCACCGAAAGGGGCGAGACGGCGGCCCCCTTCGCACCGCTGGACGACGACCGGGCCGAACCCGACGCGCCCACCCGGCTGGCGCGGCGCATCGCCGGGCAGATCGACACGTGGCTCCGGGAGAAGACGGTGTTGCCCTCCGGCGGCCAGCCGATCGAGCCCGGCGACATCCTCATTCTGGTGCGCAAGCGCCACCCCTTCGCGCTGCCGATGATCCGTGCGCTGAAGGATCGCGCCATCCCGGTCGCCGGCGCCGACCGCATGCGGCTCACCGAACAGCTCGCGGTGATGGATCTGATGGCCTTCGGCGAGGCGATGCTGACGCCGCGCGACGACCTGGCGCTCGCCTGCGCGCTGAAGAGCCCCCTCGTCGGCTTCGACGACGACGACCTCTTCGCGCTAGCCCATGGGCGGCGGGGTCCGCTGTGGGAGGCGCTGGAGGCGCGGTCCGGGGAGGACGAGCGCTTCGCGGCGGCGGCGGCGATGCTGCGGACCTGGCGGGGGCGGGCGGACTACATGGCGCCCTACGAGTTCTTCTCCCGGCTGCTCGAGGAGGACCACGGCGCGGCGCGGCTCGCGCTGATCGCCCGCATCGGACCCGACGCGGGCGACGCCATCGACGAGTTCCTCAACGCGGCGCTCGACTACGACGCCGTCAATCCGCCCACCCTGCAGGGGTTCCTGCACTGGCTCGCCCGCGCCGATCTCGAGGTCAAGCGCGACCTAGACCAGGGGCGCGACGAGGTGCGGGTGATGACCGTGCATGGCGCCAAGGGGCTCGAGGCTCCGATCGTCTTCCTGCCCGACACCTGCACCACGCCGCGAGGCGGCGGCGGAGCGAGCATGCTGGAAACGGCGGGGGGACGGATATGGGTGCCGCCGGGCGGCGGCCGGGTGCCGCAGATGGCGGCGGTGAAGGAAGAGGCGTCGGCGCGCGAGATCGAGGAGTATCACCGCCTGCTCTACGTGGCGATGACGCGCGCCCGCGACCGGCTCTACATATGCGGCTTCGAAGGGACGCCGGGCAGGCAAGGCGGCTGCTGGTACGACCTGGTGTTCGACGCGCTCACCGGCCGGATGACCAAGGCGGAGGAGGGCGGGGGGACCGTCTGGCGCCTGGAAAGCGGAGAGGCCGCGGCCAAGGGAGCTGCGAAGGCTAAGACCGAGGCGGGCCGGATCGAGCGCCCCCACTGGGCCGGGCGCGACGTCGCGGGCGCCCGCGGCGTCCTCACCATCACCCCCTCGGCGGTCTCGGCCGGCTGGGAGGAGACAGGCGTTCCGCGAGCCTTTCCTGGCCAGGCGGTGATGTCGCCAGCGGCGCTCGCCGAACAATCGCGCTTCGAGCGCGGCAGGCTGATCCACAAGCTGCTCCAGCACCTGCCCGATCTCGATCCCGGCAAGCGCGAGGCGGTGGCGCGGCGCTTCGTGGAGCGCAATGGATCCGGCCTCGACGAAGCAGAGCGGGCGACCTGCGTCGAGGAGACCCTGCGCCTGTTGAACGACGACGAATTCAAGGAGCTGTTCGCGCCGGGGAGCCGGGCTGAGGTGCCGATCGTCGCCCGGCTCGGCGAGACTGCCGAGGGCGCGGTGGTCGAGGTCTCGGGCCAGATCGACCGGCTGGTGGTGGGCAGCGACCACATATTGATCGCCGACTACAAGACCAACCGGCCGCCGCCGCAGCGGGCCGAGGACGCCGCGCCCGCCTATCTGGCGCAGCTCGCCGCCTACCGCGCCGCGCTGGCGCCCGCCTTCCCGGGACGCGCCATCCGCTGCGCCCTCGTGTGGACCGCGGCCCCGCGGCTGATGGCGATCCCGCCGGGGCTGCTCGACGGCTGCGCGGCGCGCCTGACGGGCGGGATTTCAACAGGCCTTGACGCTCCCCCGGGCGGCACCTAGGTTCCCAGCAACCTTACAAGCGCGCCTTCGGCCGAGGGCGCGAAACGTTGGAGAAAACGGATGACTACATCGACGGTTTCAGACGACACCTTCGAAACCGAGGTCCTGAAGTCCTCGACCCCCGTGATCGTGGATTTCTGGGCCGAATGGTGTGGGCCGTGCAAGCAGATCGCCCCGGCGCTCGAGGAGATAGCCCAGGAAATGGGCGGCAAGGTCAAGATCGCCAAGCTCAATATCGACGAGAACCCCTCGACCCCGGGCAAATACGGCATCCGCGCGATTCCGACGCTGATGATCTTCCGGGGCGGCGAGGTGGCCTCGATCCAGATGGGCGCCCAGCCCAAGGGCAAGCTCGTCGACTGGATCAACGCTACCCTCGGCGCCGTCGCCTAGCTTTTAGGCTCGCCCGAGGCCGGGCGCGGCGTCCCGGCCCAGTTCATCGCCCCATTCAAACCGACGGCTGACCGCCGGGCACAAGGCCCTGGCTCTCGAGCACGTGGCCGGCCAGATAGAGCGAGCCCGCGATCAGCACCCGGACCGGCTCGTCGCCGGCGATGGCGCGGCTGGCGGCGAGTGCCTGGGCCACGCCGTCGAAGGGCTCGGCCGGGATCTGGACGCTGCGCGCGATGCCGGCCAGCGCCGCCGCCTCGAAGGCGTTCGAATTGCCGGGGATCGGCACCGTTCCGACCCATTGGCAGAGGTCCTGGAAGGCCTCGAAGAAGCTGTGGGCGTCCTTAGTCGACATCATGCCGCAAACCAGATGGAGGGGGCGGGGAACGCGCTCCTCGAGCTCGGCCATGCTGCGGGCGAGCGCCACGGCGGCCGCCGGATTGTGGCCGGCGTCGAGCCAGATCTCGGTTTGCGGGTGGACGTTCTGGTGCAAGGGACCCGGGCCCAGCCGCTCGAGGCGGGCCGGCCAGCGCGCGCCGCTCAGGCCGGCCTGCAGCACCTCGGGCGTTGCCCCCGCGTCCAGGCAGTGGCGGGCGGCGGCGATGGCGCAGCCGGCGTTGTCGATCTGGTGGCGGCCGCGCAGGCGCGGCATCGGCAGGTCCAGCAACTCGCCGGCGGTCTGGTAGACCAGCCGCCCGTGCAGCTCATGCGCCTGCCATTCGCGTCCGGCGGCCAGGAGGGGCGCTTGCAGCGACAGGGCGCGGGCCTCGATCGCGGCCAGCGCCTCGTCCTCCTGGAGCGCGACGACGCACGGGACGCGGGGCTTCAGGATGCCCGCCTTCTCGGCCGCGATCTCGCCGAGGGTCTCGCCCAGATATTGGGTGTGGTCGATCGACACGGGGGTGATCACGGTGAGGCGGGGACGGGCGACGACGTTGGTCGCGTCCAGCCTGCCGCCCAGCCCCGTCTCCAGCAGAACGAAATCGGCCGGCATCTCGGCGAAGGCGAGCAGCGCGGCCGCGGTTGTGATCTCGAAAAAGGTGATGGGTTCCCCCGCATTGGCCCTGTCGGCGCGGGCGAGGACGTCGGCGAGCGCGGCCTCGCCGATCGGCTGCCCACCCCCCAAGCCGCCCAGCTCGATGCGTTCGTGAAAGCGCACCAGATGGGGCGAGGTCAGGACGTGAACGCGCTTGCCCGCGGCCTCCAGCATGGCGCGCAGAAAGGCGATCACCGAGCCCTTGCCGTTGGTGCCGGCGACGTGGACGACGGGCGCGAGCGCGGCCTCGGGGTTGCCGAGGGCGGCGAGCAACCGCTCGATGCGGCCGAGCGACAGGTCGATCGTCTTGGGGTGGAGGTGGGTGAAATGCTCCAACAGGCCGGCGCTTCCCCGCGGCGCCTGCCGGATGGGGGCGCCGCGCGGCCCGTCCTTGGCGGATTTGGGTATCACGGGGTCAAACCACTGCCGGCCGGTCAGTCGCCTTCGGGCGACCGGCGCAGGTCATCCTCGTCGGCCTGCTCTGCCGCGCCGGGCGCGTCGTGCGGTGCCTCGTCCTCGCCATGGCCGACATTGTTGGCCTCGAGGATTTGGCCGTGCGGCTCGAGGGGACTTTCCGCATTGTTGACGACGGTCACTTCGTCTTCGAGCGCTTCGAGCGCGGGTTCCTCGTCCGGGGCCGCGGCCGCCTCGCCGGGGAGGGGCGCCTGCTCATGGAGGGGTGCCTCTTCCGTTTCCCCCAGCGCCGGATGCTCGGCCATCGGCTGGTTCATCAGCATCCGGCAAAGCCGGCTCAAGGTCGGGCGCAGCTCGTGGCGGTGGACCACCATGTCGACCATGCCGTGCTCCAGCAGATATTCGGAGCGCTGGAAGTTCATCGGCAGCTTCTCGCGGATCGTCTGCTCGATGACGCGGGGGCCGGCGAAGCCGATCAGCGCGCCGGGCTCGGCGATGTGGATATCGCCCAGCATGGCGTAGGAGGCGGTGACGCCGCCGGTGGTCGGGTTGGTGAAGACGACGATGTAGGGGAGCCGCGCCTCGTTGAGCTCCTCGACGGCGATGGTGGTGCGCGGCATCTGCATCAGCGAGAGGATGCCCTCCTGCATGCGCGCGCCGCCCGAGGCGGCGAACAGGATGAAGGGCGTGGCCGCCTCCACCGCGGCGCGCATGGCGGTGATCATCGCGTCGCCCGCCGCGCGGCCCAGCGAGCCGCCCAAAAACCGGAAATCCTGTACCGCCGCGACCACGGTAAGCCCGTCCAAGGTGCCCTGGCCGGCCAGGATCGCGTCCTTCATGCCGGTCTTGGCGCGGGCGTCCTTGAGGCGCTCGGTGTAGCGGCGCTCGTCGCGGAATTTGAGGGGATCGGGCGAAACCTCGGGAAACTCGATGGTCTCGTAGCGTCCTTCGTCGAACAGCGTCTCGAGCCGGGCGCGGGCGTCCATCCGCATGTGGTAGTTGCTGGTGGGGACGACGAACTGGTTCGCCTGCAGGTCCTTGTAGTAGATCATCTGCCCGGTTTCCGGGCATTTGATCCACAGATTGTCCGGCATCTCGCGCTTGCGCAGGATGCGGCTGATCTTGGGGCGGACGAGTTTGTTGATCCAATTCACGTGCTGTGCGCCTCTCTCACGTTCGCCAGTCTAGCAGATTTAGCGCCTATTTGGCGGCTGCCAAGGGGTGCCGCTCCAGCGCGCCCGAAAGCGCACGCACCAGCTCGGTGACGCAGCTCACCGTGGCCTTCCCGGCGCGGCCCTCGCCGTCCAGGCTCTCCTTGATCGCGCCGACCAGCGCCGAGCCCACCACCACGGCGTCGGCGAAACGGCCGAT